>JBGSVC010000259.1:0-22581 GCA_041753175.1 Planctomycetaceae bacterium | reverse complement strand
AAAACGCCCTCGCCATCACCCAATCTCAATAATCACGTCGCCCCATCATCGTTATCACCAGCCTCCCCAAATCCCCCTTGGCCACCATCGCCCGGTTTCTCTGTTTGGCTGCCGACATGCCCAGCGCTGGGGAGTATCCATGATGGTGATCGGCGATCGTCATCGCTTTGAGCACATCTTCGTTGACGACTTCATGACGCCCGTTTCCTACGGCGATCCAGCGCGCCAGATACACGATTGACAATATCAGCAGCACGAGTGCATACCAGCCTTCAATGATTGTATTGTTGTAGTAAGGGCGTCCACAAAAATGCATCCCTTCAATTTTAACCTGCATCAATCGGCGCAGAAGTTCGGATTGTTCTGGTTTCAGGCAGCCAAACGTATCGCTTTCGATTTCGGAAAAGGAAACCGCTTTCAGGTCTGGATGCAAAGGGAGCGTCTGTCCCTGACCACGAGAAAACCGCAACGCCGCCCGCAAAAGTTGATATCGATGGCTCCAGGTGAGTTGCTTGAAGTTCTCCAATCGCGAATACTGAGCAACAAGCAGGCGAAACGACGTCATCGACACCCGACCGACAGCGGAACGCTCTGGCAGCTCAACAAGGTCAGAGGCGGCGGCCTCAAAAATCAGTTCGACCAACTCCCGAACGCGTGCCCCCTTGATCTTGGCGAATTTGGCCTCCTCCAACAGACCCAGCGCTAACAGAGTCCGCAAGATTCCAACTTCCAAAGGCACACCCTTGTCACTGATCGTCTGATCGAGTTGGTCGATGACCATTCGCGCCTGATCCCAAGTCAATTCGGTCTGTGTCTTTAAACGAGGAGGTGGGGAGTCGCGGTAATTTGCAGGTGTGGTCAACCGGACCAACTGGTCAAGCTCTTTGCGTTTCTGAGTGATTGGCTGACCCAAATTCGCTGCCACTGAGGGGCAGCTAAATCGCAGACTCACCGCCATCGCATCTCCGGCAGGATGAAATGCGTATGGATAAATGCGACATGCCAACGGCTTGGCCGGTTCTCCAAATTTGGCATGAATCCGACACAATCCCGACTCATCTAAAAACACACAACTCCCATCCGCTTGATGAGCCAGTCGGGTCCACCTGCGTGTCAACCAGCCACCGACGTCGACAAACAACTGCTCTGCGGAACGTCCCACAGCGGGCTCGTGTTCCCAACCTTGGGCCGCAATCCGCTGCTGCTCTTCCAAAGTGACCGCAATTGCATGCTGCTTGCAGCATCCACCACAACTGTGACAAGTCCAGTTCTGGTTGACAGGGATTTCAAGAGGAATCTTCGACATGCCATTGAGTCTAACATCCCGATCACGTTCGGAAAGTGTCAATTCCCGTTCCAGCGTTAGAGAACTATTCAAATCCACTCGAAGTGGATGCTCAACAAGCCATCAACGCGCAGCCGCACCCATCATGGAACGATCGGGCTGGTTTCCCCGCTGCACAAATAATTGTCTGACACGGGGTGTTTTCAGAAAACGCATCACCCAACACGTAAACGCAAGGTCAACTAATGCCACGGCAACCATCATCACCAGCGACATCCACCAGACCCAGACAGGCATTTCTATCTGGTCAGACAAACGAAGATAAAAAAGCACTCCTGAAAACAGAGTCAGCACCTGAAACCCGATCAGGAATTTGGCACAGACCCGAGCCCACGCCCAGCACGTCTGATTCCGCATCAACAGAAATAAACTCATGGGAACCCGCGTCAATGCCACCAGCAATGGTGGAACTGAATACAAACACATGAGCCCATTAAAAATCTCACAGACACAATCCATACCCCCAGAGCGCAAGGGCATAATCAACACATGATAAATCCCAAACAGACCCAAAGCGAATAATGTCGCTGCCGTGAGTTTGATGATGAGCGAGAACATAACAGCACCAGAGGGGTGAGCGAGCATTCCAGATTCTGATCAGGATAATCGGACTAAAAGCTCAAGAAATTCACTCTATCACCTTCGTATCGGATTTACCACAATTTTCTTCTCAGTTACGAAGGTGATCCGCTTTTTGTTGAAGTCTAAGCAGTGAGCTGCACAATGGTAAAATTTTCTTATGTTGACTCCTAAGTTCTGGAACAGCAAAAAGGGTATCAAGATATTGACGCAGTTTCAAAAGACACTTTATGGCACTCTTATAATCCAAAGTAATTCCAGTTTTTTGCAAGAAAAATATCGCAACCTCCTCGTTTGACTCCCACATGTTTTCTAGTTCCGGTATAGTGGCCCTACCTCGCATCGACCATTGTTGAAATGACGATTCCCGAGTTCCCGCAGCTCCTGACGTCGCTATGCATCCTTGACCTTTGACTGACTCCTGGGAAGTTTTTCATGATCACGCTCATCTCTTTTCTCTTTTTTACAGCCCTTGTCGGAGCAGCCACCTGGTGGATCACACGCAAAGATGATCATGATTCTTCGTCGGGCTACTTCCTGGCCGGTCGCTCGTTGACGTTCCCGCTGATCGCCGGTTCTTTGTTGTTGACGAACCTCTCGACCGAACAAATGGTGGGACTCAACGGCGCCGCTTTTTCCGATGGACTGTGTGTGATGGTGTGGGAAGTCTGGGCCGTCTTCACGCTCGTGGCGATGGCGTTGTTTTTTCTTCCCCGCTTCCTCAAGAGCGGCGTGACTACGGTTCCCGAGTATCTGGAAATCCGCTTCGACAGCACCACCCAGATCATCACAAACCTCATCTTTCTGGTCGCGTACATGGCGATCCTGCTGCCTGTCATTCTTTATACCGGTGCCAAAGGGCTCGTTGATATTCTCAGCGTGCAGGAACTCCTCGGGCTGCAACCCGATCAGACTCTGTATGGCATGGAGGCTCGTGATTTCATGTTGGTGCTGACAGTCTGGGTCGTCGGAATCATCGGCTCGATTTATGCCCTCTTCGGAGGTCTCAAATCAGTGGCGGTTTCCGATACTCTCAATGGCGTCGGTCTTCTCATTGGAGGCATGATGATCACATATTTTGCTCTCGCCATGCTCGGGGGCGAGGGTGGAGTGACCGCTGGATATAAGACTTTTGTCGATTCACAACCTGAACGCTTCAATTCCATCGGCAGCAATACATCGAGCGTTCCGTTTGGAACCTTGTTTAGTGGTGTGATTCTGCTCAATGCTTTTTACTGGACGACAAATCAACAGATTATTCAACGAACCTTTGGTGCCAGCAGCCTTGCAGAAGGACAGAAAGGGGTCCTTCTGACAGGATTTCTGAAACTCTTCGGACCTCTCTATCTGGTGATTCCAGGGATGATTGCATTCACGATGTTTGCCGGTGAAAACATCAGTTCCAATGAAGCCTATGGCAAACTGGTCAGTCGTGTCCTGCCTGCTCCACTCACCGGTTTTTTTGCCGCAGTCATGGTGGGAGCAATCCTTTCGAGCTTTAACTCTGCGCTCAACAGCACCTGTACCCTTTTCAGTCTTGGCTTATACAAACGACTGATCAATCCACAAGCGACCGACAAACAAGTTGTTTTTTCCAGCACCGTCTTCGGAATCATCGTAGCAATTGCCTCGATGCTCGTGGCACCTCTCTTGGAGCCGACCGATCCGAATAGTCCCGGCATTTTCAGCTACCTTCAAAAAATGAACGGCATGTATTTCATTCCGATTTTTTCCGTGGTTCTCGTTGGGATGCTCACCAAACGGGTTCCCCCCATCGCTGCAAAACTGGCTCTCCTCTTCGGTTTTGGCGTGATCTCGCTGGGATACTTTGTCCCTCCCTTTGACGCGATTGTGGCGTCGATGCATCAATTCTATTTTCTGGGAACCGTGTTTGCCTGGCTGGTGATTATGATGTTGATCATTGGAGAAGTTGCCCCCTTGAAAACGCCCTTTGAGCAGAAAGATGTTAAAGCCGTCGACATGACACCATGGAAAGGAGCCATTCCTTGCGGGATTGCCTTGATCCTGATTGTCGCGACAATCTATGTTTATTTCGCTGATACATCTGTCCTCAATGAATTTGGGGCAGGCCCGCAACCTCCTGTGGCAACCCAGACAGCCGAGCCCACTCTCAATTAGGGGACGGTTCACTTGAAAGCCTCTCACGCAAGCAGGTCATCAGAATCTCCAATCGTAACTGTTTAACTGCCAAGACTCGAATCTTGAAGTGCCTTGCCCGCCGTCCGATTTGACTTGATAACTTGTGAACTTGGCGTTGCAGCATTCATCAGACTGCGTCACAATTCTGTTTCGACTTTTCAAATACGAGCGATCTGGCAAAATTCTAAACAGAAGTATGAGCAGGCATGGCGGTTCCGATTTCACAATCCTGGACAGTGGCGAAATATGTGATCTCTCAAAAGCTCGCAGGCAAACGTCGTTATCCTCTTGTCCTCATGCTTGAGCCATTATTTCGATGCAATCTTGCCTGCGCTGGTTGCGGCAAGATCCAGCATCCCAAAGAAATCCTGAAACGACACCTGACACCTGACGAATGTTTTCAGGCGGTCGACGAATGCGGTGCCCCGATGGTTTCGATTCCGGGGGGTGAACCTCTCTTGCATCCCCAAATCAAAGAAATCGTCGACGGCTTGGTCGCCCGCAAAAAATACATCTACCTATGTACCAATGCCATCCTGCTCGAAAAACACATCGATCTGTTTAAACCCTCGAAGTATCTTTCTTTTTCAATTCACATTGATGGACTCCAGCCCGAACACGATCATGCTGTCTGTCGTGAAGGTGTCTTTGAAATTGCCGTTCGTGCTATTAAGCTCGCCATCAGCCGCGGCTTTCGCGTGACCACCAATACCACGCTATTCAACAATGCCGACCCTGCCCGAGTCCGAGAAATGTTCGACTTCCTGATGGATTTGGGTGTCGAAGGAATGATGGTTTCGCCCGGCTATGAATACGAACTGGCTCCCGACCAGGCGCACTTCCTCAAGCGCAGCGAAACGTCTGAACTGTTCACACAGGTGCTCAGCAAACCCAAGCGGCGCTGGCAATTCAACCAGTCTCCTTTATTTATGCAATACCTGATGGGGAATTGGGATCTTGAATGCACGCCCTGGGGCAGTCCTGCTTATAACCTCTTCGGCTGGCAGAAGCCGTGTTATCTGCTCAATGAAGGGCAGGCACAATCGTTCGATGAATTGATGACGATGACCAATTGGGACAACTATGGCCGAAAAAGTGGCAATCCCAAATGCGCCAACTGCATGGTGCATTGCGGTCATGAACCCTCTGCTGTCAACGACACGTTTTTCAAATGGCGCGGGTTTGTCAACACGGCTCTCCTGGCAACGACGGGCTGGTCTCCCTGGTCACGCAAGACCTCCAAGCCCAGTAGCCCCAAATCCGGTGGACAGACACCATCAACGACGAAAAAGGGAACCGCGATCGAACTCCCTGTGCTCTCGTCGTAACGAGTTGAGTATTGCCTGGTCACGAATGCCGGAATGCTTAATCTTCGCTCTCAGGTGGAGGCGAGAAGAAAGTATCATGTCTAATTTCAGACTTTTTGAGTTTTATTCTCACATATCAACTTGCCAGCCATGAACTTGGATAAAAAACTTTTTTTGCTGAAATTACTTTTCTCTCGCTGACGGCCCTCCTGAATATTTTGTTGACGGTCTTAACACGGGAATATCAAAAGACTAAGAGTTATGGCACAGGGACTGGCTATTTGAAAGATTTTTGCGGGCTACTGTCTCTTTAAGACACTTTTGTGGGCATCTGACATAACAGACTTGACACATATGAAGACATCAGTTCTTTTAAGACTGTCATGTACGAATCAATTCATCAGCTTTCATCTCGCTCCACATTTCAGGCCAGGAGGTTTCCCATGTCCAAACGCTTCGCTTTTACACTCATCGAGCTATTGGTAGTCATCGCGATTATAGCGACTTTAGTCGCCATCTTGTTGCCCGCTGTTCAACAGGCACGCGAAGCGGCACGACGCTCTTCTTGCAAAAACAATCTCAAACAAATTGGTCTGGCGTTTCACAACTATCATGATGTGAACAATATGCTTCCTCCGGCGGCGCTTGGTAGCGCCAAGGCCAATGGTTTTGGCTGGGGAGCTTTTATCCTCCCGTACGTTGAGCAAGGCCCACTCTATGACTTTATGAATGTTGGCACATCTCCCGACCGGGCGTGGACATATCGCAATATGGATCCGGGCGCGGCGACTCGCATTGCCACTTATCGTTGCCCTTCCGATAGTACAGAAGGCTTCACCATTAGCGGGCTGGGACTATCCAATTACGTCATGGTCCGCGGTCCAGCCACCGTCAATATTCGCGCCTGCACACCGGGAAACAAAGGCATGGCAGCCAATGGCCCTGATAATATCGGAGGCGTCGGTAACGTTGTTGGAAATTCAATCGATCCTGTTGGATTCAAGGATATTACAGACGGACTGAGCAACACGCTGATCGTAGGTGAAAGAACATCCTTTTTATACGACAACAGCAGAAGCATCATGAAAGACTGCGGAGCCGCACAATGGATCGGCGTTCAATCTGGTGGAGGAAGCATGAGCACGTCCTGTGCTCAATGGTCACGAGGCGTGGTTGGAATTGGCGCCACCGGCATTAACTCCACACTCAATGATTATGCAGACAGCGATCCATCGAAATCCAACGGTAACGAATGCCAGTTGGGTTTTAACAGCAACCACCAGGGAGGCGCTCAATTTGTCCTCGGTGACGGATCAGTCAGGTTCATTTCAGAAAATATTAATTACCTGTTCGACGATAACATTGGCGGAAATCAGCTACCGAAAGCAAATTCCGTATTGGATTACCTGATGTTAATCAGTGATGGCAATCCGATCGGAGAGTTTTAGCGACTAGAACAAATCCCATATCAATAGAGCGTGATCTGGCGGCGCGCAGGGTGGGAAACACTTTCGCTTAACGTTCAAACGCCGCCACACATTCGCGGGAGCGTACTAGAACCAGAGCGATGCCTTTCGAAGAAGGGATATGCCAGGTTTCGAATTGATCGCTGAATAGAATTGACACAAAAAAACGCAGGTCGTTTCTTACGACCTGCGTGTGTCATCGGCATCGTGCGTCTGCTCTATGATGATCAACGACGGCTGAAAAAGTCAGCCGGGTTGGTTATGTGTCCAGGGGATTTCGTGGGAGGAAAGATTGTCGTTTTGGAAGACGATTGATTCCATGGTTGAGAAAAGTTGTTGCCATAGTTTGAGTTGTGAGAATGTCCACCCTGGTTGTGATGGCTATTGTTGTTTGAGTTGTTTGAAGTGCCTGATCCCAGTCCCGGTGCATTAAACTTGCGAGGTGTTTTTTGAAACAGATTCCGTGCCCCTGGCTTTTCTGATTCCAGTTTGAACTGAGCCGAATAGGATTTGACGCCAGTCGTTGCAGCCGCGGGCCCATAGAGTGGTGTGAAGGTGACGAACGCATACTGGTATCCACAACCGGGACGATAAAACTCTACCGCCGCTTCTCGATTCGGGCCAATCGCCGACTTGGCCTGCTCCATGATTCCCAGTGAATACAGATCATACATCGGCATGCCGACTGCGGTCATCCGCATTAAGACATCACCGGGCTGCAGACGTCCGACCGCTGAATATCCGGGAATGGTTGAATTGACTCTCAGGCCATATCCATTGGCTTGACAATAGACACCCAGCAGCATGCCCGAACTGACATTCTGATAAGGATCGCCCGGCCATTGAGCATGAGCCACAACATTGGAGAAACTGAAGACAAAAACGGCAGTGGTGAGAATGAATGATTTCATGTGATCCCCTCGAAACCTGAAAGTAAGTGATGTGAAAGTGTCAGGATGATGTCATTCCTAAGCACATGTTTTCGATAAGGAGATTAAATGCACCTCTCGTACCAGAAGCCGCCGCAAGCAGACAAGTATGCGTAAGAACAATAACATAATACAGTTATGCATTTGGTTTAAAAATGAAAGTGAGCACAAAACGAGTCATGTTGACTACATATCCTTAAGTTTACGTAGTCATATCGACTTCGCCACATGACTAAAGATCAATAAATTCAATCTGCAGAGTTTCCAAATCAGCAATGGCCACGCGGTGAGGATGAGCGCGATAGAGCGCCCCCGGATTCACAATCGTTGTCGGACCACTATGGTGCATTTCCGCGCGGTGTGTATGCCCGTAGCAAACCAGGTCAAAATCTCCGCATTGACACGTTTGCAGGAAGCGGGACGTATCATGACTGTGAATCAGGGCGATACGTCGATTCGATAACGAGATGTCACCAAATTCTTCATGACAAGTTAAGCCGAATTCTCGAATAGCGAAACGCAGCAAATCGCGATCGTAATCGCAATTTCCAAACACAAAATGCGCAGTAAGACCAGCCAAGGCTTCGACGATTTGGGTTGAGCCGATGTCGCCGGCATGCAAGACTGTCTGGATGCCGCGATCCAGAAAAATATCGACTGCCTGTAAGGTATGGGCCACGTGGCCGTGGGTGTCGCTGAGAAGTCCGATGCGCATAATGTGGTACTCCAGACAACCATCCACGATATCTCCTGATTGGGATTTTTTCCAGTACACATTTCACAAAGTAATCCCATCGAAAATACCAACGAAAAGCTCCCTTCATTTTCACCTAATGAGATGCTGACGGCAGGAAATTCGGAATCGAGGTTCTTTGGAATACGGCAATCTTTCTTTGCTGGTAATAAAGTGCTGCCTGAGTAATGTTCGCTACGATAGCGATGCTTAACGAATAGGTATCATCAATCTGTCTGTGGGCTGCGTCCAGCCACTTGCAAGGAGCGGCTCAAAAACTCTCTCAAGAAATGATCTTGCCTTCGATGGATGGTTTGCGGATAATGTCAAGTGGTTTGGGACATTGTTTCTAACCACGGCAAGATGCTCTCTGCCACCTGTCGCGGTGTTTTCGCGACGGTGTCGCAGATCCGCCATCAACATGATGTTGTGATCAGCACGATATCACCTCTGCCGTCAGGATCAGGCGTAAGATCATGAAGTTCCAGTGTCTCTGGAGCTACTGTGATGTGGCCAGATCCCAGGCAGCCTTGAAAGCCGTTGTTCTTTCGTATTTTGAGATGACTGTGTCGATCAGAACTGTGTCGATCAGACTTGATCATCCTCAAATTGAAATGACCGCGGTTCTTTTTATGCGCAGTCCACTGATTATCACACACCCTCTTTGATTGTATTCGAAGTCGCTCTACGGATTTTTGTTATCAGTCCTGCCCACAATATTGCTGTTTGATCACAAGATCAGATCTCCGTCATTCGTTATCAAGCCCCTGTTTTCTCGTCCTGTCGTGATGACATGACGTGCGGACAGAAGTGTTGTGTCTTGCCTGATCCATCTTTTGTCTATTATTTCGAACCATGCGCCTGCGCGGGTGACTGGTTTGTCATCACATTTCAGACTGCCATTTTAAATTGTCTGAATCAAGGTTTCTGACTGTTGTCAATCTCTTTAACGACCTCACATGGGGTGAACGCATGGCTTCAGAATTCGAAATCGATTCACTCCACCCAATCGAGTTCGAGGACCTGCACTCGTTCTCACAGAGCTATTTTCGGTCTGGTGTTATTCTTCGGTTTGTCCGTTAAACGGAACGTCTCGACAGGAACAAGAACATGATGAAATCCACTGAACTGCTTTCGCAGATCTCTTCCAATCTTTCACGCGATTCATTCCGTCAGGAAAATTGGCAGGGGACATTTCATGAATATATTGATCTGGTGAAAGCCAACCCGGCCGTTACGCGAACGGCCTATCAACGACTCTATGACATGATCAAAGCCGATGGCACTTACGCCCTTGAAGGGAGCAAAGAAGGGCAGATTCGATATCGCTTCTTCGATGATCCCCATAACGACGGAGAAGACGCCATCTTCGGATTGACTACCCAATTGATGGATCTGGTCAATGTGTTTAAGTCTGCTGCATTGAAGTATGGAACCGAACGGCGGGTCTTGTTGCTACATGGGCCGGTCGGATCTTCGAAAAGCACGATTGCCCGCCTGCTTAAGCAAGGAATTCAACGCTATTCTCGCACGGATGAAGGGGCATTATATTCCTTTGGTTGGAAACAGGATGATGGAACAATCGCCTGGGATCCGATGAATGGCGAACCGCTCCAACTGATCCCCGAAAAGTTTCGCCCGCAGATCTGTGCCTATCTGAATGAAGGCAAAGATGACGACGATCCAAGTCGCGTGGAAATCCATGGTGAGATCTGCCCATTATCACGCTATTACTTTCAGGAACGCCTCAAAGAGGCTGATGGCGACTGGACGAAAGTGCTGGAACACGTCGCAGTGCGCAGGGTCATTCTCTCCGAGCAGGACCGCGTCGGCATCGGCACGTTTCAACCCAAGGATGAGAAAAACCAGGATTCCACAGAACTGACCGGTGATATCAACTATCGAAAAATCGCAGAATATGGCAGTGAGTCTGATCCGCGCGCATTCAACTTCGATGGGGAATTCAACGTCGCCAATCGCGGGGTGATTGAATTTATCGAAGTTCTCAAGCTGGACGTGGCGTTTTTATATGACCTGTTGGGCGCATCACAGGAACATAAAATCAAACCCAAAAAGTTCGCGCAAACTGATATCGATACGGTCATCATCGGACACACCAATGAACCAGAATATCGCAAGCTGCAGTCCAATGAATTTATGGAAGCGCTACGGGATCGAACCATCAAAATTGATATCCCCTATGTCACCAAACTGTCGGAAGAAATCAAGATCTACCAGAAGGATTACAACAGCCGACGCGTACGCGGCAAGCACATCGCTCCGCATACCTTGGAAATCGCAGCCATGTGGGCAGTACTGACTCGTCTGGAGCAACCGAAACACCATGGACTGACTTTGCTTCAGAAACTGAAACTCTACAACGGGAAAACGCTTCCCAACTTCACGGCTGAAAACGTCAAGCAACTCCGTAAAGAGGCCAAGTCGGAAGGGATGCACGGGATATCACCCCGATTTGTGCAAGACAAGATCTCGAATGCACTCGTGGGTAATGCCGATTCCACGAGTCTTAATCCGTTTATGGTGCTCAACGAACTTGAAGAGGGATTGAAGCATCATTCTCTCATTCCCAACGAAGACACACGCGAGCAGTATCGACAGCTCGTTTCTGTTGTTAAAGAGGAGTATACCGATATCGTGAAAAACGAAGTCCAACGGGCGATCGCTTCCGATGAAGAAGGGCTCAACAGACTGTGCGCCAACTATATCGACAGCGTCAAAGCGTATACGCTCAAAGAGAAAGTCAAAAACAAGTTTACCGGTCAGGATGATGAACCCGATGAACGACTCATGCGTTCTGTCGAAGAGCGGATCGATATTCCCGAAACCCGCAAAGATGATTTTCGACGGGAGATCATGAACTACATCGGCGCGCTGTCACTGGATGGCAAGAAATTTGACTACCGCACGAATGAGCGTCTTCAAAAGGCCCTCGAAATGAAACTCTTTGAAGATCAGAAAGACACGATCAAACTGACCAGTCTGATTTCCAATGTCGTCGATGCTGATACTCAGGAAAAAATCGACATCGTCAAATCACGCTTGATCAAAAATTACGGCTACAACGACGAATCGGCGACGGACGTCTTACAATACGTGGCAAGTATTTTTGCGCGAGGCGACGTCAAACATTAGGATGCTTCGTGATTGCCAGCCATGGGGCTCTGGTGATCCATGGGAATGAGTTGCTCGCACGGACGCTTCTTTTATTAACAGGTTTCAATTGTCATGTCCCGTAACATCGACCTCGACCTCCAGCGTTTTAAGCAGATCGTCAAGGGGAAGGTGCGCCAGAATCTTCGTAAGTACATCAACCATGGCGAGATGATGGGACGCAAAGGCAAGGAGACCGTCAGCATTCCCGTTCCCAATATCGACATCCCTCATTTTCGACATGGACAAAAGGGGTCCGGGGGGACCGGTCAGGGGGAAGGCGATGTCGGCCAGCCGGTTGGCAAAGGTCAGGATGAGGCAGACGGTGCAGGACAGGCAGGAGATAAGCCCGGACAGCATGTCCGTGAAGTCGAACTGACATTTGACGAACTGGCGGAAATGCTCGGCAACGAATTACAGCTTCCCAACATCATCCCCAAGGGCCAGGAGACAATTCAATCTTCTAAAGATCGTTACACCTCCGTGCATCGAAATGGTCCTGATGCACTGCGACACTTCAAACGTACTTACAAAGAGGCGCTCAAACGTCAGATCGCCTCCGGGAGTTATAACCCGGTTGATCCGATGGTTGTACCGACCAAAGACGACGAACGATTTAAGTCATGGAAAAGTGTGACACAGCCTCAGGCCAACGCCGCCATTATTTATATAATGGATGTTTCGGGGTCGATGACCGACGATCAAAAAGAGATCGTGCGCATCGAAGCGTTCTGGATCGATACCTGGCTGAAGAGTCAATACAAAGGGTTACAGCGGCGATACATTGTGCATGATGTCGTGGCCCATGAAGTCGACGAAGAGACGTTTTTTCGCGTCAAGGAATCCGGTGGAACGCGTATTTCCTCGGCGTATCGCGGAGCGCTGAAAATTATCGAACGTGATTTTCCTCTCGACGACTGGAACCTGTATTGCTTTCAGTTTTCCGATGGCGACAACTGGGGTGAAGACAACCTTGAGTGTCTACGAATGCTCACGACAGACCTGCTCCCTAAATGCAATTTGTTCTGCTACGGCCAGGTCGATAGCCCTTATGGATCTGGTGATTATCTGCGTGAACTCAAAAAGGTGGAATCGAGGTATGAGGCGCTGATCCTTTCTGAGATTTCGAGTAAAGATGGCATCTACGACTCGATCAAGACATTTCTGGGAAAAGGAAAGTAAGCTCATTTCCTCCACACAGGAAATCGTCTCCACACCAGAAAGAATCAGGGCAATTCAAAAGACGATGCCGGATGTCAGTTTTGTTTCCTACTTACGTTTACGGGGTTTGCCATGGCTATCTCCACTCATCGACTTCTCCCGGCTCACATTCGTGATATCCAGGATCAGATGCGAGAATTGGCAGCAGGGTATGGTCTCGACTTTTATGAGACGATCTTCGAGATGCTCGACTACGAAGAGCTTTCGATGTTTGCAGCCTACGGCGGTTTTCCGATTCGTTATCCTCATTGGCGCTTCGGAGCCGAGTTTGATGAGTTGATGAAAGGGTATTCGTATGGATTACAAAAAATATACGAAATGGTCATCAATACAGACCCCTGTTATGCCTACCTGCTCAGTTGCAACGATATCGTCGATCAGAAACTTGTCATTGCACATGTGTATGGCCATTGTGATTTTTTTAAAAACAACGCCTGGTTTGGGCCGACCAACCGCAAGATGCTCGATCAGATGGCAAACCATGCTGCCAGAATCTCCCGGTATATTGATCAATACGGGTATGAGATTGTCGAGGAGTTTATCGATGCGTGTCTGTCTATTGAAGATCTGATCGATATCCATGCGCCGCATATTCGTCGTCGACCAGATCAGAACAAGACAGTTGTGCCCAAAGTGATCGATGAGGAATCCGAGCGGATTGATGCGGGGAAGTTCCGATCGAAAGGCTACATGGATACCTATATCAACCCTCCCGAAGTCTTGAAACGCGAAGCTCAGGAGCGGGCCGCCGAACAGATTCGTCGCGATGACCTGATGAGTTTTCCGGATGAGCCGACCAAAGATATTCTGTTGTTTCTGATCGAGCATGGCCCTCTCCGCGACTGGCAGCGTGATGTCCTTTCAATCGTTAGAGATGAAGCGTATTACTTCGCGCCTCAGGGGCAGACTAAAATTATGAATGAAGGGTGGGCCAGCTACTGGCATTCCACCATCATGACTCGTCATGGCCTGACAGATTCGGAATTGATTCACTATGCTGATCATCATTCCGGCACGATGGCCTCAAGCCCCACGCGGCTGAACCCCTACAAGCTGGGAATTGAACTGCTCAAAGATATTGAGGAACGTTGGAACAAGGGACAATTCGGCAGCCAGTGGGAAGAGTGTGATGATCATGATGCCAAATCCCAGTGGGATACCGGACTGGGTTTGGGACGAGAAAAAATCTTCGAGGTCCGCAAGATTCACAACGACGTCACGTTCATCGATACCTTCCTGACGGAAGATTTCTGCAGGCGACACAAAATGTTTTCGTTTGCCTACAATGACAAAAACAAAACCTATGAAATCGCTTCACGTGAGTTTCGCGAGATCAAACAGCAACTCCTGCGCAACCTCACCAACTACGGTCGGCCGTTCATTTATGTCGTTGATGGCAACTACATGAACCGCGGTGAACTGCTCTTGAAGCATCGCTTTGAAGGTGTCGAACTGAAAATTGATGAAGCCTATGACACGCTGAAAAATATTTACCGGTTGTGGTCGCGTCCGGTGAATATTGAGACGATTGTTGACGAAAAGCCCACTGTCATCTCCTACAACGGCGATAAACATCGCCTGGAAACCCTCAAATAGCCCCCAGCCTGCCTAATTCCCCCTTTTCAAGAGTCTGCCATCAGACAACAATTTTTTACAGTCATTTAATACTGATATTGATTTTGTCGATGTCCGTGAGTCGATGATCAATATGAGCGGAGTCGTTATGTCTTTTTTGACCTCACTAAAACAGGCATTGCAAACACAGACCGGGTGGTCGGGGGCGACGCCTCAGACAATCACGGCCAGCGATCAGCGTGTTGAATGCCAGTTGGATGTGCTGGCCGTTGAGACATTGAGCTGCTCTATCCGCGAAATTCGTCTGGGAGGCCCGTTTGTGGCAGGGGCCAGTTATGGGCAACTACAAGAGTGGGCTCGGAGTTTTTCTCGCAAGATCAACTATTTGCTCGAAAGCCTGGGGCCACTGGAATACGATCCACAAGCTGGCCAGGTCTTGGTAAGGTCTACACAACCCGATCATTTACCGGATGGGACTGCGTATTTTGAGGTCCTGCTGGAACTGAAAACGGGAAACATGCTGTCGATGAAACGCTATCGATTTATCAAAGGTCAGCAGGGGCGGGATGTCATCGAGATGCACTTGACCATTGAGGTGTTATGCAAATTGCTAGGTGATTTAGTCGATAGCTTCCCGGCCAGCGTCCCGTAATCTCGTCTTCTGACATGGTACTATGCTGCTTCATCAGACCTTGCTCGCTTGATTCCAAAGATGGAATCATCAAAAACGCCCGGCGGCAGGCGTTTTTGGAGTCTTGAATATCGCACGACGTCGGTGTTCAACTGACTGCCAGGGGTGAGCATGCTGAAGTGTGTGTCTTCGCAGAATCGGTGTCAGGACAGACAAAGCGGTCTGGAAGAGTGGGGAATAGAAAATTGCCTATCCAGAATTCCTATCGAAAGTCTACAATTGGGTGTTTGAACGGCGCTGCGGTTTTGCTGACAAGCATCGAGCATGGGAATTTGAATGATGCAAGAATCCAGGATACGTGAGATCGACTCTCCACTTCGCGACCATGCATTCTCAACCGTCCGCCTGTGCTGCTCTTTATCGATGCTCATGTGTTGGGCAATCGCATTGACGGTGTCTCTTGTTGATACCTCATGGGGGCAACAACCTCAACGCGTCTTCGATGAAGATCCCCAAACAGCAAGCGAATGGTTTCTGGCCCCAAGTCGCAATGTCACACGTATGATGGACCAGGCCGACGAGTTGATCGGACAGCAGCGCTACCGTGATGCCATCCTGTTGTTGCAGCAGATTCTGGAAAAGAACGAAGACTTTTTTCTCAAGCCCAATTCGGAATTGAGTCTGCGGAATTTGATTTCCACGAAGTTGCTCGAACTGCCGGCCGCAGGTCGTGAAATCTACGAACTGGAATTTGGCCAGGAGGCTGGGCATCTGCTCAAAGAGTATCAATCGACTCAAGATGAAGGTTATCTATCGGACGTCGTCCGCTTGTATCGAAGCACGCTGGCCGGTCAGGCGGCGATGCTGACGTTATTGGATTTGCAGTTTGATCAAGGCGAGTTTTTGTCGTCAGCGTTGTTGGGTGAAGACCTGTTGCGTCACAATGATCTCACCGATTCAGCCGAAGTCCCTTTGTTATGGAAGACGGCGATCTCGTGGCAGAGATGTGGTCGATCCGACAAAGCCGAACTTCATCGAGCAACTTTGAAATCCCGCATCGCTCCTCATGAATTTGCAGATCGCCTGGCAATTATCACGGCGGCCGAGCAAACAGCAGAGCATCGACAAGTGGGAGATTCACTTTTTTACGATCAACCCAAGACCTCGACATCTGCTTCGTTAGACTCTGGCAGGCCACCTCACCTGGTCTCAGGTTGGCTTGTCCCTCGAGGAACGAACAATCGAAATGCCAGCGTCGGCCAGGTTAACAGCATTCTGATTGATAAATCGATGGGTCAATTGACTCATCTCGACACTTCTGGACAACCTGATCGAATAGAAGCAGACACGTTTCTGAGGCATCAAATCACCGGAGCACGCCGTCATGCGCGTTCACAGGCGCAGTTGCAGGCATATTATCCCATCATCGCTGAGGATCTGGTCGTGACCAGGACGATGTGGGGTGCGACGGCCTACGATCTTGAATCTGGGAAGCGCCAATGGGCCACTGCCGTTCACGATCTGGAATACGACTTCATCACGAATAATTCATTCAGCCTGCCAGTCGTGGATGATGAGTATCCTGAGACAGTTAAGAAGTATCTGATCCAAAAGACGTTGATGAACGATATTACGTCAGGGGGCTTGAGCAGCGATGGCGAACACGTTTTTATGATTCAGAATTCGGGGATCTTGGGCGTGCGCTACGCGCCGATGCAGTCCGAGCATCCGATCGTGCCCAAATCCTATAACAAACTCTCGGCCTACGACCTTTCCACAGGAAAACTTTCGTGGCAATTGGGGGGCGGACACAGCGCCCATCAACTGGATTTGGCGGGCGTGTTTTTCCTCGGCCCGCCAGTGGCATGGAACAAGCTGATCTTTATCCTCGGCGAGATCAATCAGGAAATTCGTGTGTTTGCAATTGATCCGCAGTCGGGACGTCCGCGTTGGTCACAGCCATTAGCCCTGAGCAGCGATCCACCAGAAGCAGATATCCTCCGCCGGGCGCAAGGTTTGAGTGTCAGTATTGTGGACGGGATTTTGATTTGCCCAACGGGCGTCGGGATTGTGACAGCATATGATCCCCTGCGTCGTGAGTTGTTGTGGAACACCTATTTATACGAACGGGAACAACGCCCTCTCGATGATCGAAACGCGAATATCCGATTTCAGTTAGGAAGCAAGAACCCTTATATTCAGTCACAACAAAAACTCAGGGAACTGATCGAAGCTGATTGGATGGACTATCCGGTCATCTGTACGACACGCGAAATCCTGGTGGTTTCACCGGAAGAGAATGCCCTGTTTTGCCTGGACATGAATGGCGGGATTCGTTGGAAATTGCCGCGAAACAATCTTCTGTTTGTAGCAGGCATTCACGATTCTGCGGTCATGATCTACAGTGATCAACAATTTTTTGCCTTAAAGCTGGAAGATGGCTCTCCGCTTTGGAATCAACCCATTCAGATTCCCAATCCTTCAGGGATGGGGGTCCACAGTGGCGATCATTATCTTCTCCCAGTTTCAGGAGACAGGATTTGGACAATCGACCTGTCTAGAGGGCGATTGCTGGTCGAGACACTCTTGCCTGAAAATATTCCTGCAGGTCATCTGTTTTCCTATCACGATCAACTCCTCATGCACTCCGGAGATCAGGTTTATGTGTTTAAGGCGGCACAAGGGGTTGATAAAGAACTTGCAGACGAACTGGCCCAGTCGCCCCAGGACTCGGAGTTGTGGCTGAAAAAAGGGCAGTTCGAGTTGCAGCAACGCCACGATGAAGAGGGAATTGCAGCACTGAAGCGTTCGTTTGAACTCAATAAGAACGGCCCAGCCCGCGACATCCTGGCGTTAAGTCTTTTGGAAAACCTCCGGACAGATTTTCTCAAAACTCAAGAAGATCTGCCGCTCTTAAGATCGTTGATTCATGATCCGGAAATGAAATCTCGATTGTTGGTTTACACTGTCGACGGGTTGCTGGCGGATAAACAGTATGACGCCGCCTATGACGAACTGTCTGCACACTTAAACGACCCTGTTCAGTTGGATGTGCTCATCACGACCGAAAATAATCGAGCCGTTAGGATCGATCGTTGGGTGGATAAAAAACTGTTCAATCTCTATCAGGATGCCTCGCCCGCGCTTCAGAAGAAGATGACCACAGATCTGACGGCCTGGGTCAGTGACAACGCTATTGGGAGTCCACACGCGACAGAACGCTTCCGTCATATTCCGACGTTGATGTTAAAGCTGGATGCCTGGACGGGGTCGGTCCTGGCACATCCATCGATCGATGCCGTCTGGCTTGAGAGTCACCTGATCACGCTGCGGGCCCATGGAGCGCCACCTCTTGCAGGTTGGGCAACCGCCCGCTACGCGGAGCTGATTGATCAGCGCAAATTACCCGGCTGGAAATTTAATCTCAGACGCATCGTGCAGGAACTTGAAGAACGATTCCCGACGGTTTCCTGTGGGACACAAACGGGCGCTGAAGTGGCGTCGGTATGGCAAAAAAAGCACCCTGACATTTTTCTGCCCGGGTCAGATCCGCTGACGCTCACGCATCAGCAACCACAGGGGAAAATCGTGGATGATGCCCAGGACAGTTCGCATCTGCGTCAACTCTCGCGTCGTAATCCGATCTGGATTTTTCATGGGGAAGACTCGGCGTTTTTGGGGTGGGACTTTGCAATTAATGAATCACGCAATGCCATCCTCATCAAAGACAGTCAACATCGATTATGGTATCAAATTCGGATTCCGCATAACGTGCAGTTCCAGGACGCACGCAATAATTATGCCTTAACGCGAGGGCATCTGGCGGTGGTGATAGCAGGCCAGACGATGACGACTTTCAGCTTGTTGCATCCACGAACCTCTCAAGGCGAAGCGATGTGGTCAGAGACATTAGAGCCGATGGTCTCTTCCATCGTCGAAATTAACCGGGTCTTCAACGATGAACTCCCGGTCATCAGTCCGCTGACAAGCACATTCGTATCGACGATGTCTGACGACTTTGTGCAAAACCTAAATTCAATAACAGGAGAACGACTGTGGAGATTGCAGCAATTAGGGTCCTGGTCTTCCACCCCACGCCTGTTTGCCTCCCATCGTTATTTGATCGTTAGTGGCAGAATGCTTACAGAAAAGCGCAGGTCCAAAGGCTTTTTGCTGGATTTAATTGATGGGGCCATCATCAGAGAACTTACGCCCCAGGAAGCGGAGTTCACATGGCATGCCCAGCAGTTTGGCCACAGTTTTTGGCATTGGGATAACAGAAACGGATGCAAATTGACTGTCAGCAGGCTCACTGCTCAGGGAGTCTTTGAGTCGGTCATTGAGCGCGACTTCGATGCCAACGCGATCTACAAACAGGGATATCAGGGGACTCATTGCTTCATCGCTGAACCTGACGGGAAGTTCGTGGTTTTCGATCGTCAGCGATTGGAAGTTGTGGTCGAAGGCGATCTGCCCGTCAATTTTGATTCGACATTGATTGGTCAAATGGAGTTTCATGAAGACCTGCAACATCTCTATCTACTCGTCCCCGAAGAAGACCTTGAAAATCATCATGTACGCGGGATGAACGGTTTGATGAGCCTGATGTTTTCCGGATCGATCGTCTGTTATCGCCTCAGTGATGGGGAACCGGTATGGACACAATCGTTTGCAGCCCATGCACTCGATCAGGATCAACCCAAAAGCTGGCCTTTTTTAGTCCTTGCAGCCAACATCCAGCGTGAAGATCCCCTCAGGCCTGCGCAGCGACAGAACTTTCGTCGCATTACCCTAATCGATAAGCAGACCGGAAAAATTCTGGAAGGAGAACGTGACGAACTCAGTTCTCATGAGCAGATCCACAATTATGGCGTCGATACTCAAAAACAAGAGTATGAAATCTTTTTCAGTCGAAATCACAGCATCAAAGTGCGCTATGAAAATGGCCAGACGGTTCCCGTTCTGGAAGAAAGTGATCGTGTCCAAAACGACTTTTAGGCTGAAAAGAATTCAACGTCCGTCAGCTAAACATAAGAATAATAGCCGAGACAGAAAAACAGCCGAGGCTGTCCACAGCTCGGCTGTCATATCGACCAGATTATTCTCAATGTATTTGAGTTATGCCAACTATTGACTAGGTCGCACGCAGTTGCGGCTGGAAGGCAAATGGAAAAACACGCATGGGCACGCCGGGGTCAATATCATGTTTATAAGCCAATTGAGCAGCACGATCGGCGGCAAATTGCAGGGCCGTAAATTCGAGCCCGCAGAAAAAGTCACGATCGACCTCAGCGGCGACATCAGCAAAAACTTCCCCTGCAGAAGCAGCATGACGACGGACGCCGTGAATACTCCCTTCACGCACCTTCACACCAGCAGCAGCCATTTTCACCAAACCTTTCAGGAAACGACCGATCACACTGTCTGATCCTGAGGATTTGATCAAGCGTTCCCACTCATCCTGAGCTTCCCAGTAGTAGCCCATGTTGAAGTAGTCAATCCCCATCAGAAAAGCGCGGTTGTCACGCCAGTTTTCGTCAGTCAGGCTTTTTGGGCTGGTCCGTTTTTGACCATAGCTATGTCCTTGGGGATCACGCACCGGATGCGGCGTTCCTGAACCGGGAATGAATGTGTAGTCTGGAAGATCAACCGAAGGCATCATACGGGTGATGTTGATGGCCATTTGCTGTGCAGTCACCATGTTTGAACAACTCTCTAAACGGGAATGTGCTGATAGAATAAAGATGTCTCACTCGACCCGGGTGTAGAAACGTGAATGCATGTCAATCTCAGGTGGAGTGGAGTGTGGAAATGCAAGCGGCCAGACTACCAATTTTTCAGTCGAAAATCGACAAGTTTTTTTCAAACAGACGAAGATTGCGGCGTTTCGCCAGTTTGGCATCAATCCAGATTGATACAAAGCTCTCAATTCATTTCTTGATCGTCATAATTGCGTCAATCGACAGAAGTGACGATCGAATAAAGCCCCCCAAGCCAGGAGACGCGTAAGGATGGCAGACTTGCCTGACAGCCATTCGCGTGGAGCATCGCTTCCTGCAAACCAGGAGCGTGGCCATCTATGTCATTACGATAAAATCTCGACCTGCTAAAAAAAGAAAAACCCTTGCCGCGTGGAAAGCTGTGAGGCTTTCGACACGACAAGGGTGATATCAAACCTCCCGATGATTGCGACGGTGGAGTCGCTTTAAGATGGGCGACCTTCGGGTAGTTAAAACTCACCCTTTTTATTGAAGGCGGCCCTTAAGATTGGGTTGGCACCTCCGACGGAATCGTAATCGGGAGGCTCGATATCGCACGGGAATCTTAGCGACAACGTGGTTGGCGACAAGACCGATTATGCAAAAATATTCATCGGTTGTAAAAGCGTGGGGGCGGAGTCAAAAATTGACAAAACTATAAATTCCCAACAGACGACACAGCACAATAGACTTCTCTTCATTCTTGTTAAAACGTCGCCGTGAGTTCGATCGGTCACTACTTCCGAGCACCACTTTTCATCAACCAAAATCCTCCAGCGGCGATGGCAATCAACAGCATGCCGTATTGCATCGGAGTGATGTGTCGCCACAGTTGACCCATGTAATCGATATAGAACGCCAGATAATAGCTAAGACCGCTGAGAAACTGATTGATTAATGACATCTGGACATCCCGGACAAACAAGTTGCTAAAACCGCAAGCTGCTAAAACTGGAAACGAAATCAGCGTGGCATTGCAGAGGACGCATTCATAGAAAGTTTAGCTCCGAATGTCCGCAGAAGTCGTCTGGACTGAGGAAAAGAAAAAGAGATTCATCTGGATATAGCGGTTGTGCAGCGCCCGATACGGTTGATACCAAGATGTCATGAGAAGGATTTTACCAATATCCTGAAATTTCCGGAAAATGAGCTCTTGTTTTACCTCTCAGCAGCGTAATCAGATTCAAGACGCAATGAATGATACCTGTTAGAAAGCGACGCTATGATTTCCTGGTTTCGTCAGTTGGATGAGGTGTTGCGTGGTGATAAGACACGGTTGGCGAATCTGGAAGGGGGAAAGATCGATGTCAACGCTCGGGGCTTAAGTGTGGTGTTAATTGTGTTAGGGGTAGTGTACGGTGTCTGCATGGGGTCGTTTGCACTTCTGCGTGACACAGGTCCCGAATTTCAACAATTACTTGCAACCTCGATCAAAGTTCCGTGCTTGTTTCTACTCACGCTCATGATCACATTCCCCTCGTTGTACGTCTTCAACGCATTGATTGGCTCTCGGCTACTCATGAACTCGGTATTTCGTCTATTAATCGCCTCGATTGGAGTCACATTGGCGATGCTGGCTGCCTTTGGACCCATTGTCGCTTTTTTTTCAGTGAGCACGACCAGCTACCGATTTATGGTACTGCTCAACGTGATCTTCTTTGCGATTTCTGGATTGCTTGGGTTAAAGTTTTTGTTGCAGACTCTC
>JBGSVC010000258.1:0-7186 GCA_041753175.1 Planctomycetaceae bacterium | reverse complement strand
CTGTTACAAGCAGCAAAACTGATCTCAAGCCAAAACAGCCCGAAAAGTATGCCCGACTTGTAATTTTCCACTCAATCGATTAGCTGAAACCAGACACGATTTGCAAATTGTCCGAACTCGAAGAGCTGGCGGAGGGATTTGAACCCACAACCTCCGGTTTACAAAACCGGAGCTCTACCGTTGAGCTACACCAGCATCGTATTCTGGGCCATCTGATCCTTGAGTGGAAGGTGGCTAGTATAGCAATCCCGTCAATCTGATCAAGCCTCAAATTAATCGTGGAATCGACTCAAATCAAAAGACAGAAAAAAGGGGAGGATGGTTCGCGTGCTGGCCAACCATCCCCCCCGTTCAATTGAAATTCTCACTGAAAATCCATGCCGTAATAAAAGACGACATCTGATCTCAGACTAAATACCAGGAATGTCCAGATGCTTTTCGGTTGCAAACTTCCGCAGTTTTCGAAGGGCCCGTGATTCCAACTGGCGAATCCGCTCTTTCGTCACGCCAAGTTCCTGCCCCACTTGCTCCAAAGTTAAGGGCTCGTCGCCTTTCTTGAGGCCATATCGACGCATGATAATTCTTTGCTCCCGTTCATCAAGCTGCTTCAAAATCGTCATGATTGCATCGCGCTGCTGTTGATTGACGATCTCCTCACTGAGTGGGCTGGAGCGCGTCTCAGGCGAAAACAGAAACACTTCTTCACTCGCAGTGCGGAAACGATCTGCTCGTGTCAATTCTGCGGGAATTGAGCGTGCAAAGTTTTTCATGATTGCCCAGGTCGCATAGGTTGAGAATTTGAAGCCTTTGCTGTAATCAAATTTCTCGATCGCTTTGATCAACGACATATTTCCATCACTGACCATTTCAAAAAAGTTGGCCTGAGGATTCATATGTTTTTTCGCAATCGAAACAACAAGCCTGAGGTTGCTGCGAATCAGGAAATTTTTGACGTCATTGATTTGCTCAATCAGGAGATCAATTTTATCCATCACTGCATTGGACGGCATATTTTCTTTCAAGCTATCGCGTAAGCCAACCGCCTTGAACTTCAGGAAGTTCATTTTACGAAAGTAATATCCTTCTTGCTCGCGCGACAGTAAGGGCACCTTATAAAGTGACGTCAAATAGGCTGGCAGTCCCGGAGGGGCCTTCACTTTGGGAGAGGCCTTTGGCTGTTGCACCATGGGTGACAATATCAATTTTTCTGCATTCGTCTGGTGGAATTCCTCGCTGTCGATGAAATCCAAGTTCATCGCTAACAGGGCTTCGTAACGTCCTTCCGTCACCACACGGTAAACGCTGGAGCGTTTCCGGCGAAATTCCTTAGCCAGTCGATCGACACTCGTCCCACCGTGATAGCGACGGACAATCTCTTGACGAGCTTCTTCCGACAGAGGTGCACTCATCGATGGGAAAATGGCGTTTTCAGGATAATCCTGATCATATTTCTTAATTGTCGTGCGAATCGTTTCGATGCTGCGTCCCATTTTCTCTGCCAGTCTTTTGCTGATTTCTGTCAAACTTGCCCCGGTAATTGCCATCCGTCTGGCACGACGAAGAATCTCTTCACGTTGTTCGCCGCTGACTTGTGAAAACCGTCGCCCCCGATCTACTTCTGCGGAGTGGGTCTTCAAAAACATTTCGATCGTTGATCGCAAAAAGCCGACCCGCTTGCGATTTCCAAACAAGAATCGTCGACTCGCCAGCCCCTTGCTGCGCCAACGATCAACGGTTTTTGTGGACACATTAAACTCATTGCTAACTTCCTGAACGGTCAACACCTCTGGAAATTCTTCGGCGATTAAATCTACGCTGTCAGAGAGGTCTTCGATAAAACAGCGTAGATCATGCTGCACATCGTGCCCGGAAATCTTCAGATCCGGATACTCTCGGCTACGAAACTTCGTAACCTTGTAAAAGATCTCCTGATAGGAATACTCCCGATCGGCTTGCACTTCCTGCAAGAAGTCTTCAATACGTTCAAGCTGAGCCAGTCGAACTTTTTGAGCTGCGTAGCCAACTTGCTGATCTTTCAGTTTTCGAATCGCAGGGTGCATGTAGCGCGAACCGCCGCCATTTCTGGGCGATTCCGCTTCACTAATACTCGACGCGACAGAGGTTCTTGAGTTGCGTGTAGACGCCAAACCTCCATCGGTCTTTTGACGGCTTTTTTTAATGTTTAACTGAGACATGGTGCCAATCCTTCGTTTATCTCAAATCGCCCGGAATCAATCTTCTCATTCCAGGCGAGACTATGAAAAAAACCGTGTCTCTCTGGCAGACGTCATCATGTCTTTTGAGAGGCGTATCGTGTGAGGTCAAAAATCAGTGGGATGACAAATTGTTTAGCTAACGATGAAAACTACGTTTTTTTGACGAATAAAGATGAAAGGGAGTTCGCAAATCTGTAGAAAAAATTACTTTCATTTCACCAAACTTGCTAAAAACAGGGTTTTTTGCATCGTTTGTTCGGAAAGTACCCAAAACACTCCTTGGCCAATCTTTTGCGTAGCCCTATGATTCGGGTAAGAGACATCAATCTTAGAGAGTTTTCATAAGAGTGAGTCAAACACTCGTTCGAGCTTCACGCGCCAAGTCGTGAGACAGGTACTCACGCCCTGATATAGTGCAAATCCCTTGCCATATTGTGATATTATGTGAGGGTCGCGATTTGCCTGAAAATCCCTTGGAACTATGGGCAACTTTTAACCATTGTGCCGACGCTGAGCTGATCAAATTGTGACCTGTGCTATCGTTTTGACATCAGTTTTCGATAAAAGGCAGTCTTCCAAGAGTTGAACGGCGTTGCTGTGATTGTGAAATCTTCAACGCCTATTGTCATTTTTTCTTTGACGAGTTGTTACTTTTGCCCGGCAAAAACCCCCGCGTGACCCCTGATTGTTGTTTTGCGAAGTAAGTGCTCTATCAAAAAGGGAGCTGAATGACCGGTCTTCAGAAATAACGGGGTGCATAACTCAAAAACGCCCCCCGTGTAGCATTATGGTACAGATCAACAGCCATCCCTGCTCTTTGCCACAACTTCGCGCTGCGGACGATCGATGTTTGTCTTATGATCTCCATGCGATTTTCACTGTTGAGTTGATTGGAACCTGACTGCCAATCCTATCTCACTGGACATAAAATCGCTCCCTGTTCCCTCATGAACCGAGCACGGAGGCTCGTTATCACTATGTCGTGGACCGAATTCGTCACAATCGTGACTTTTGCTTCGAGTTTATTGGCGCTCTCTGCTCCAAGTCCTGTTTTCTCGGAACAACTCCCCTCTTCGATCTCCCATCCGACGGTCGAACGCACCGATTCGACGCTTCACACCGATTGGAAGTTTCACACGGACGCCACGCTCCGCGATGTTGCACTTATTTCTTCGACACTCGGCTATGCCTGTGGCGATATGGGCCTCGTCCTTAAAACCGAAGATGGAGGTCATCATTGGACCCCCCTCCCCCCTCATGCACAAACCTGCTGGAATTCCATCTGTTTTCTTACCGATCAAATTGGGTGGATCGCCGGCGGAGCCTCTCTTCCGTTTACGGGCACAACCCAGGCATCAATTCTGGCGACACGTGATGGCGGGAAAAACTGGACACTCATTCAACCTCCCCAGGTTCCTGAAATCCTCTCTCTCCGCTTTTTTGATCTTCAACATGCCATTGCCATCACGATGCTTTCCCCGCACGTCCCTTCAGGTGTGATGATGACCTCTGATGGCGGGACCACCTGGCAACCTGTCAGCGGGAATGCAAACAACTACTGGAATACAGGCTGCATCGTCAACGAAGAAACGGCCATCCTGTTGGGTGATCACGAATCCATCAGACTTCTGGCGGGCCAACAACTCGGTCCAGAAATGTCACCAATTCCTGGACGCCGAAACTTCCAGGCTGCCGCTTCTGATTCGTCAGGCAATGCCCTCTTGATTGGCGACGGGGGCCTGATCCTGAAATCTTCCAATGCGGGGATCACGACCTCTTCAATTTCACTTCCCATTCCTTCCAACATTCAAGACATTCTCTCACTGCGGGGAGTTGACCTCTTTGAAAACTGCGCATGGATCGTTGGACAACCTGGCAGTGTCGTCTGGAAATCGACTGACGCTGGCAACTCCTGGCAAGCCTTTGCATGCCCGGCACACGCTTCCCTCCAAGCAGTCGATTTTCGAAACAGCACCCATGGTCTGGCCGTGGGGGAACTTGGCATTATTCTTTTGACTGAAGATGGAGGTCAGACATGGACTCCCACTCACAACCCTGATTTCAAACTTGCAGCGCTCAGCTTTCAGGCACATTCGAACGACTTCAATCCCCTCACGCTTTCTCAACACGGTCATGACGACGGCTATCGCATGGGGACGATCCAGCTCTTGGCTCCGCCCCCCCCTTTCCCCTCGGAACTCACCAATTTTCATCCATTGTTATATCGACTAGACGCTGCCAGCCAGCATGTTGGCGGACGTGTCACCGGTCAGGAATGGTTGTTAAGTTCCGGCCTGCCCGATGCGTCCCAGGACTGGCAACAACTTGCCCAATGGTGGAATGACCAACTCGACGGGGAACTTTCTGATCTCATCCTCTCTCGTCTGGTTCTTCTCGTGCGAACCTATCAACCTCAGGTTGTACTCATTCCGTCAGCGAATCCTGACAATGCCTATCACAAACTTTTACACGATGCGTGTCTACGCGCCACCACTCAGGCAGGACGTAGCGATCTCTTTGAGGACCTTGAACGCTACCTATTCCTCCCTCCGCATGCTCCTGCCCGCACGTTCGCCCGCGTTCCATCGACTCAATTCACCAAGGTCAGCACACACGCCGACACGCCGCTGCCACATTCTCAATGTCTGGCCATTACGACAGCCACACCCGCGACCGGCTTCGACCTCTTCGGGACAGAAAGTCTGTCACAAAGTCTCATGGTACATTCTCTGTCATCGGAGAATTACCTCGCCACCGATCCGGCGCTGCGTGCTTTCTCCAGTTTCTTTGCCGGTCTTGGGATCGTCCCAGATTCCCCTTCGCGCAGACCAGTTCTAGAGACCTCTGAAGTCGACAATCAACGACTGCTCACTGGCTCACAAAAAATGCGGCAAACCAAATCGCTCATTCTTCACTCCCAAAATACCTCTTCGCTCCTGGCGAACACCGATCAACTTCTCGAAAACATCGAAACACAGGCCGCGATCGCGCTGTTGTTCGAACTCGCTCAGGATCAACTCCGTCGTGGCGAAGTCGTTTCTGCGCAGGAAACAATTCAGGAACTTGGCCGACGCTTTGGCAACCAGCCGGCCACCGCCGATGCGTTCATCTGGCTGCTTTCAGCCTGTTCGTCCCAAGAATTGACCTGGATGACCTTCCAACACACACTTGCCAGCCGACAAATTGCACGAACGTCTCGTGAGCAGGCGTTGCAACCGGCGGTCAACTCGCCGCAACTTCTCAATCTCATTCCCGACGCGGAATCCGCTCATCAACTTCACCTCGACTCCCTCAGCCCGTCACCTGCTCGATCCATCCAGCCCACTTCGTTTGAGCATGTTGACGACATCAATGCCTCACGAGACTGGTTTTTGAAAATTGAACAAAGCCAGCAACGCCTCGCGATGTCGGCCGCTGCTCTTTTGAAAGAACATCACCCGGAGCGATTTTCTTCTCCCCAGGTCCAGATTCCCCTGGCTAAACTTCTGCAACGCAGTCAGAAATTCCAACTCGCTGACCAACTGCTTCGAGACCTGCAAACCACTGGCGACCTGGCGATCTCCACCTATGCGCGTAGTGAGTTGTGGATTAATTCTCCGCTCGGGCTACCTCCCAAAAAACTCCACATCACCAAGCGAACAACAGAACGTCCTCTCCTGGATGGCATTCTTAGCGACTCCTGCTGGGAATCAGCCCAGGAACTCAGACTTCAAAACCCCACGTCGTCAGCCTGGCTTGAGGAGTCTTCCGCCAGTTCGTTTCTTTTTACGAGCTACGACGACTCTTATCTCTACATAGCAGGTTCACTCCTTAAAGCGGAGAATCTTTCCTACCAACCGGTTCTTCTGGCTGGTCGAAGTCATGATGAAGTTGCGACTGGCCTTGACCGCGTCACCGTTCATCTGGACCTCGACCGCGATACGGCGAGCGCCTTTATCTTCGAAATCGATCAGTCCGGGAAAACCTCGGAGCGCTGCTGCGACCATGTCGGCTGGAATCCGGAATGGTATGTCAGCGTGATCGATGATTCGCAGCGCTGGCGCTTTGAAGCTGCTATCCCTGTGAAAGAACTGGGCTGCCTGTCGACCATTTCCAACCAAACCTGGAACCTGCACATTGCCCGAACGATTCCGTATCAGTACATCCAATCCTGGACCACCCCCCATACTTCAAACCCCCTGTACGACGCCTGGGGTCACTGCCGGTTTGAATAACATTCGAATGCTGAGTTAAACTCAGGTTCGAGTCGTCCCTGCCTGAACTATCAGACCCTGGGCTGTCGAACCTGCTGGATGAGACTTATTCGGAGTCAACGTCACACATGCTCATCATTTTGAAGATTGAGACACATTTCCGTTGCGTTTGCTGGCTACATCAAATCAACTAAAGGACTTTATGTTTTTGTTCTTTGATTGGCGTTTACATAGTTTTCAAGCTCTCGGAAATCATTTGTGTTTACTCATCAACAGGCTCTTCGTCATCTCCTCCGCCCAACACATTATGTCTCGCCAGATCATTATCAACAAGAAATTGAACATCTCTTCAAGCCTGCGTGGCATTTTGCCTGCGCTACGTCAGAACTCAAACGTGATGGTGATTTTCTAACATTCAATCTGCTCGATGTTCCCATCATGGTCAGGCGTGCCAAGGACCAGATTGTCGCCTTTGTTAATATCTGCTCCCACAGACACTGCCTGTTAACCAACCTGCCCGCGGGCAATCAAGCAAAACTGCGTTGCCAATATCATGGCTGGGAATTTAATGACGATGGTTCCACGGGGAAAATTCCCGATGCCAAATCCTTCCGCCCCTGGGACCGCGAAAACTCACGACTACAGCAACTCAGAACAGAAACCTGTGGCGATCTGCTGTTCGTGACTCTGAATCCTCAAGCACCACCCTTAAAGGATTTTCTTGATCCGTTTTTCGAAGAGACACAAAATGCCTTTTCTTCACCGATGTGGAAGATG
>JBGSVC010000257.1:0-4310 GCA_041753175.1 Planctomycetaceae bacterium | reverse complement strand
CCGATGTGAGTGAGGGCGTCGTCGTTGTCCCATTCGTGGTTGAAGAGATTCATGGTGGCGAAGAGTTTGCCGCGTTCTTCGGGGGTGATGCCGAGTAGCTGGCAGATGTGTCGTTCGGACATGGGGGGATGGGTGCCGAGGGCGACCATGATGTCGAGTTGGATGACGTGGGGTCGGAGGTGTTGATAGATGGCATCGAAGAGGAGTGGGAGGGGAGCTGTGCGGGTGTGGTCGGGGATGATGAGGAGGACGGATTTGCCTTTGTATTCAGCGATATCGATGTTGTTGTCAATCCAGTTGCGGACTTGATCGTCGGAGAGGAGTTCGGGCATGGGTGGTTGCGCTTTGAGAGTTTGAATGGGATAATGATGGCCGGAATGGTGTTGGCCAATGACGTTTGAATTTAACGCATCAGTGGGAAGGTGAGAAGTGGGAGGCGGGGAAACGGAGGGGAAAGAGCATGAGGTTGATGTTGTTTTCTCCTGTTTGGGTGATGAATAGCGAAGACGTCGAACGAATGGTGCGGTTCGAAGACTCACCGTCACCCTACTTTTTTGGAAGCGAGATTGGTGGATTTCGGGGATTTTTCGTCAGGCTTTTGTTTGGAACACTCGGGAGATTTTAGACGTTATTGGTCTTGCAATGTGGGCGGAAAAAGAATTTCGGGAAAGCATACTGGTCAAGTTGAAAGATGATCGGTAATCTTGATGGTTTGGGCGCGCTGTGCGCGGAATGCGCTGTGCGCGTGTTGGGTTCATAGAATTTAGCAGGTCGCCTGGGGATTGAGATTGCCAGGCGGACCTGAGTCAACGATCAAGGATGTTTGAGTGTCATTAGCAAAAATGTTAGAGAATTTGTTTCGAGGTGATGTGCGTCACCGTGGAGCGGCTTATTTGAAGGCGGCGCGGGTTTCTGTGGTACGAGTGTCTGCGGATCATTTGTATGCCGTGGTGCGCGATGGGGAAGAACATCAGACACAGTTGTCGCGTGTTGATGGCGAGCTGAAGATGTATTGCAGTTCTGTGGAGGGGACGAACAAGCCGAGTACGACAAAGTATATGTGGGCGACGATCCTAGCCGTCGACGAGGGGAATTATCTTTCTGGAACGCCGAAGGCAGGTCAGGTGCCGCCGTTTATTTCGCTGGATGAGCATTCGATCTGGGAGAGTGGGAACTGGGGAGAAGTGGATGAGGACGAGGATTATGGGGAGCGTCGGAGTCGGGGGGTGATCTCGCGTGGTCAGGCGGGGATTGCGGTGAAAGAAGAGGAGCCTTTGATTTCGAAGGCGCCGGTGCTGCGCGATTGGGAATCTCGTTTGAAGAAGATGAAGGACAAGGGTCCGGAGGTGGCGAAGAATCGCGACGTGGCAGAGCGTGAGTCGGAGATTTTGTATGAGATCGATGTGGAGGCGAGCCAGCAGACGTTGGATCTGGTGATTCAGTTGTCGGTGCGTCAGCGTCGGACGGGCGGGGGCTGGGGCAAGATCAAGCCGATGAAACTCAAGCCTGGTCAGTTGGATTATATTGAGTCAGCCGAGGATCGACAGATTTTGTCGTATTTGCATGGTGCGTATCCGGAACGTCCGTCGGCGCAGAAGAGTGGGGTGGATCGTCCGGTATCTGTTTCGCGATATCGGGTGGCTGTTGAACTGGCTGAGTTTTTGTTTCCGATGATGTGTGTGACGGGACGCGTGCGGTTTTTGGGTGATTCGGAAACGAAGGGTGTGAAGCTGGCGTGGGATTCGGAGATTCCCTGGGAGTTCTGTTTGAATCTGACGTTTGAAGAGAAGAAACAGAAGTGGCAGTTGGATGGTGAACTGCGTCGTGATCAAGAGACGATGGCACTTTCGGCGGCGAAGTTGATTGTGCCTGGGGGGATGTTTATCACGAAAGACAAGATCTGCCGTCTGGTTGATTTTCAGGCGTTTGAATGGATACGGACGATCAAGGAAGAAGGTCCGATTCTGGTTAAGGAGGGTGAGCAGGAAGAGTTGGTGGATCGATTGCTGGAACAGTCGGTGTTGCCGAGGCTGGAATTGCCGGAGGAATTGCAGCTTGAAGAAGTCCACCTGGATCCTGTGCCGAGTTTGGCGATCCATACGCCGAATCAGGGGATGAGCTGGATGCCGGATCGACTGGAAGCTGATGTTCAGTTTGATTATGAGGGTATGGTGGTGCGTGGATCGTCGTCGCAGTGGGCGTTGTTGCAACGAGAGGAGCAGCGTTGTCTGGTGCGTAACCGTAAGTATGAGCGTGATTGCTGGTCGCAGTTGCAGCAGGCGGGATTTCGACGCTATCTGGATCAGAAACTCCGTCAGCACGATGTGGAGATTTCAGCGCGGAATTTAGGTCCGGCGGTCAAGCAGTTGATTGATGCTGGCTGGCAGGTCCAGGCGAGTGGTCGACAGATCCGCAAGGGTGGGACGCTGGCGTTCAAAGTGCGTTCGGACATTGACTGGTTTGGATTGTCAGCGGATGTCGATTTTGATGGTGCGAAGGTGTCGTTTCCGGAACTGCTTTCGGCGCTGGTACGAGGTGATTCGACGATTCTGTTGTCTGATGGGTCGCTGGGGATCTTGCCGGAGGAATGGGCGCGTCAGTATGGTTTGCTGGCGGGGATTGGAAATTTTGATGGTGAGGAGATTCGGTTTACGGCCGGTCAGATCAGTCTGCTGGATGCGTTGTTATCGACGCAGAATGAAGTCGACTATGATCAGAAATTCATGGATATCCGTGGCAAGTTTGACTTGACGATGAGTCCTCAGCAGTTGGATGAGCCGGAGGGATTTCATGGAGAGTTGCGACCTTATCAGCGACATGGTCTGGGTTGGTTGCGATTTTTGCAGGACTTGAATTTTGGTGGTTGCTTAGCCGACGACATGGGTTTGGGGAAGACGATTCAGGTGTTGGCGTTGTTACTGGAGCGGAAGCTGCAAAAGAAGAGCGAACATCCGTCTCTGGTGGTGGTGCCGAAGTCTTTGTTGTTTAACTGGAAGCATGAAGCGGAGCGCTTTGCGCCTCAGTTGAATGTGTTGGAATACACGGGAACGAACCGGATGGAAATGAAGGCGTCGTTTGATTCTCACGATCTGATTTTGACAACGTATGGCACGCTCCGACGGGATGTGGTGGGGCTGAAGGATCTGCAGTTTGATTATGTTGTGCTTGATGAAGCGCAGACGATCAAGAATGCGCATTCACAAGTTGCCAAGTCGGCCCGACTGGTCAACTGCAGGTATCGGCTGGCTCTATCGGGTACGCCGATTGAAAATCATCTGGGTGATTTGTGGTCGATCTTTGAATTCCTGAACCCGGGACTGTTGGGGAAGAGTTCGATCTTCAAGACGGTGACGGCGGATGTCAAGAATCAGGATTCGAGGCGGTTATTGGCCAAGGGTCTTAAGCCGTTTGTGTTGAGAAGGACGAAACAGGAAGTTGCGACAGATCTGCCGGAGAAAACCGAGCAGACGATCTATTGCGATATGGGTGAAGATCAGCAGCGATTGTACAATGAATTGCGTTATCATTATCGGGCGTCGCTGATGGGGATGGTGAAGACACAAGGTCTTGGCAAGACGAAGATGCATGTGCTTGAGGCGCTGTTGCGGCTGCGTCAGGCGGCGTGTCACCCAGCGCTCCTGGATGGTGGATCGCGGAGTGAGCCGTTTGCGAAGCTGGATGCATTGTGTCCGATGCTGGGTGAACTGATTGAGGGGAATCATAAATCGATTGTCTTCTCGCAGTTCACATCGATGCTCTCGATCGTCAAAGAGCATTTGGATAAGGCGAAGATCAAGTATGTTTATCTGGATGGTCAGACGCGAAACCGGGAAGAGATTGTGCGTCAGTTTCAGGAAGACGAAGAGATACCTGTATTTTTGATTTCGCTCAAAGCCGGGGGTCTGGGTTTGAACCTGACGGCAGCGGAGTATGTCTTTTTGCTTGATCCCTGGTGGAACCCTGCGGTGGAAGCGCAGGCGATCGACCGGGCCCACCGGATTGGTCAGACGCGTCAGGTCTTTGCGTATCGGTTGATTACGCGGGGGACAGTCGAAGAGAAGATTGCGGAATTGCAGAAGTCGAAGAAGGATTTAGCCGATTCGATTCTGGAAGCTGATCAATCGGTGATGAGCGGATTGACGGCGGACGATTTGCAGATGCTGTTGTCGTGAGGAGAGGGAATAGGGTTTAGGGTGAGAGGGCGGGCGATGGGGGTCGAGCGCGGGCGTAGCGGCTCGGACGGAGCCTCGCCCTCCCGGCGGTGGGAGAAGAAGAAGGAAGAGGGGAGAGAAGAAGTATTTAACACAGAG
>JBGSVC010000256.1:0-13156 GCA_041753175.1 Planctomycetaceae bacterium | reverse complement strand
GCATCGATATCACCCCGTTCTCGAAAACACTGACCTAACAGCAAATAGGACAGACGTGTGACAGGATTTTCCAAACCCGGATAGCGACCAATCGTTTGATTGAGTTTGTCGATGGCAACGTCGTATTTTCCGTCGGCGATCTCCAGACGAGCCTCAATGACATTGGCCATTTCGTCTTTCATCTTTAATTCAACGGGAAGGAGCGTCGATTTCTGAATAACCTCGCCGATTTTTTTGCGCAGTTGAACCAGTGACAGAAAGCCTTCTTTAACATGCAGTTTTTGGAGTTCAATGCGGGTCTGGATTTCGTAGGCATCGACGAGTTCTTCATCAGTCAGTTCAGGTGAACGGATGGCTTCACGAATCAGACTCGATGCCGATTCCAGCTTGGCTTCTTTGCGTTCACTGAGTGTTTGATACTGGTCGAGTCGACAATTCGGATTTAAATAGAGAGACGACAATCGCAGGGCGATTCGTCCTTTTTTCTCCTGATTATACTCGTAGGCTTTTTGCAGGACATCAAAAGCGTGCAGTGTATCACCGACAGCAAAATAACTCATACCAAGCGCATACGACCAATCGCCGTAGTATTTATCGATGATCGCCTGTCGTTCGGCTTCTTCCAGATAAGAGACGGCCATTTGATACATCCGATCGCGGATGGAGCCGTCCATCAACTCAGCATCGCGAAAGGCAATCATCCCGATAATATAGTTGACCCCGCCGGAGAAGTTCATATCCAGATACTTCTGCTGTTCGAGGGGACGTACATATTTCAATGCGGCATAATAATTTCCGGCATCGAGTTCTTCGAGACTTTTGCTGAACAGTTCTTCAGACGTCGGAGGGGGCGCACGAAATGCTGAGACCACCACCCAGGGAATTCCCAGCACCGCCAGCAAGAGCAGCATCCCGAGCACGATCATCTTCGAGAACTTCGAAGACGATTTGCCAGCGTGAACTGTCGTCGGTGCCGATTCCTCAGCGATCTTTGTGGATTTTGCCATACCGTAACAATAGCATCCCTCTGCCGACATGACTGAAGATTTTCAGCCTGATGCGGAGATCCGAATGCCATCAAAATGAGAATTGAAAAGGAAGGGATGTGACGCGCTTGACAAACACAGAAATGATTTTGGAAAGGGAAATATCGGGGAGGAACCCCAGGATGTGTGGAAGACAGGGAGGTGATCAGGCAGGGAATTGACTCAAAAGGGCAGTCAGAATGTGTCGGGCAAAGCACTTCTTTTGGTGCTCTCGCCAGACGGACGTATTTACTCACAATTTTAAAAGACTGTCAAGACGCCTTGCCTGTGTTGATTGTCAGCGATCGAAGGAATGGTTTCTTTTGCCCGTTAGTCTACGGACATTCCTGACTTAGACGTCTGGAGGTGGGTTGTAATTTTCACACTCATGTCGTCAAATCTAAACGTTGCCGAGAAATGATTCCAATGAAACACAACACACATCGGCATGCTGAACTCACTTAGACCCAAGACCTTAAACGACAGCCCCATCCCGATGCAAACGCTTCCTCCGCTGGTCATAGCGACACGCAATCCCAAGAAATGTCGTGAAGTTGTGGAACTGCTCGACGGCCATAACGCCCATGTTCATCACGTGGGAGAGTTCGACCCGGTGCCGGAAGTCATTGAAGATGGGGAGACGTTTGCCGAAAATGCCGCCAAGAAAGCCTCGCAGACGGCAGCCTTCCTCAAGATGTGGACCATCGGCGAAGACAGTGGACTGATCGTCGATGCCCTTGGGGGGGCTCCCGGGGTCTACTCAGCCCGTTACAGTGGGGCTGACGCCACCGACGCGTCCAATAATCAGAAACTTATCGAGGAACTTTCAGACGTTCCTGATCACCAACGCTCGGCACGCTATCTGTGTCATATTGCGCTGTCTGATCCGCAGGGAATTGTGCAGCTTCATGTCGAGCGCACCTGTCGTGGGCTCATCACCCACACGCCCCGCGGCATGAATGGATTTGGTTACGATCCCTATTTTCTGATCGAAGAATATCACCAGACTTTCGGCGAGCTTTCACCTCAGGTCAAAAAAGTTCTCAGCCATCGAGCGCGTGCGTTTCATGCCTTCATCCCCAGGATGATCGAATTGCTGTTAAAAAAACACCCCGACTGAGGACGATGCTTCAGTCAGGGTGCGATTCAAAATGATGATGTTGGCATTCGACTAGGGAACGAGTGTGCCATCAATTTCTACCTGACCATTGTAGTTAGTCGGGATGCCATCGAAGGCGGTTGCTTCGACTGCGTTGCTGGTCGTGTTGCCTGTACCGGAGAGGTCAACCGGGTTCGGACCGTAGCTGCCCAGACGATAACCGATGGTGCCGGTGCTGCCGCTGGCGAATTCAATCTGGTTGTTGTTCAGAGCGATTGCTCCGTCTTCGCGATACTCCAACGTCACCATGCCGAAGACATCGTTGGCGGTGCTGGTGAAGAGCATGTTGCTCAGCGACACGCTACCGGTGCCGAAGTCATGCTTGAAAATCCCCTGCTGGTTCGAGCCAATTCCGGAGACTGTTCCGCCGTTGATTGTCAGGTCGCCATCAAAGGCGACCAGTGAAATTCCGTTGTTTCCAGGATTGGAAATATTCAATTCGGCAAACTCAAAGGTTCCGGTGTTGCTGTGCAGGAACAAACCGTCGTTGCCTGGGCTGGTGATTGTAGTCACGCCTGTGGATTCAAAGTTGCGACCATGATCGAAGAATGTCAGCCCGTTGACTGTTGCACCTGTGACGGTGATATCTTCAAAGAGCAGATCACCCGAGCCACGTTCCACCTGCAAGCCGTAGCTGCCGGTGTTGGTGAAGGTGGCATGGTCGGCGACCGTGAAGCTTCCATCGTGATCAATCAGGGCAACTCCCGACTGCCAGCTTCCGTTGACCGAAAGCGTATTGAAGTTGAAATCCATATCAGAGTTGGATTGAACGAGCAAACCATGGCCGCCGCCTGTCAGCATCGTGTCACCTGTGACGGTGAAGTTACCGGTGTGTCCGGACAAGGCGATTTGATTGGTCCAGCTCCAGGCGACTGTCAGATCGTCAAAGTTGAAATCGCCTGATGATCCGCCTGTTGACTGGATTCCGTTTCCACCGGCTCCATCCAGGTTGGTCAGACCGAGGACCGTGAAATCTCCATGATGATTATCCAAAGAGATTCCTGCTGCAAAGTTGTTGACCACATCCAGGGTGCCGAAGCTCATGTCGCCGCTTGAGTTCTGGGACAGGATAGCGGAGGCACCGGTGTTGTTGAAGACGGCATCACCATTGACGGTGAGATTACCGGTGTTGTTGAAGATGGAAAGCCCTGAGGACGTGGCATCGGTAATGGTCAGGTTGCCAAACTCCAGATTGGAATTCGAGTTCAGAACCGCCACACCTTGATGAGTATTGCTGATGGTCGTATCGCCAGTGACAGTAAAGTCGCCCGAGTTGGTGATGCTCACGCCTGAATAATCCGGGCCATCAATGATGATGTTTTCGACGGTGGTGTCTCCGGTCACATTTTGCAATGCCAATCCAAACTGTCCGCCAGTGACATTGACATCGCCCTCGATGGTCACATCACCACTGACATTGGCGACGAAGGCACCGTATTGACGGGTGCCGGTTGTCGTGATGTTTCCAAACCCGACATCACCGGTGACGCCATTGATGTTGATGGCATCGAGTCCGGGAGTTGCGATCGTGGTGTCTCCGAGAACACGGAAGTCTCCATTGTTATTATTGACCAGCAATCCATAGCCATAGCCGTTGGGGCCTGTAATGTCGACACTGCCGATGCTGACATCGCCAGTATTCCCGTTGGCGTTCAAGGCGGTTCCGAATCCGGCTTCCTTGAATTCACCCTCGATGTTCAATCCGCCGGAATTGCTGAAGTATGAGAATCCGGTGACTCCATTCCCGGCGATGTCGACAGAGCCGATATTTACTGGCCCTTGCACGCCTGAGATCTGGATACCGGTATCGATGTACCAGCCTTGACCAATATTGGTTCCCACGAGAGGTCCATCGATGGCCAGTTCGCCACTGATGCCGCTAAAGACGGCTCCCAGATAACGGTTGTCATGCACACCCAGTGACCCGAATTGCACGTCGCCCGACTGATTCATGATCTGCACACCGAAATTTCCGCCGGTGACATCAACAGCGCCATCGACAATAAAATCTCCAGCGGATTGCTCGGAGTTGACCCCGACAAATCTGGCTCCCGATACGGTCAACGAACCCATGTGAATGCCAGTATTACCGATACCGGTATTCTGGAATCCGAAGTTTCCTACGTTTGTCAGCGAGACATCGCCATCGACAGTGAAGGAACCGATCGCATTATTCAAAGCGACCGCTTGAGTCGTGGTGCCGCTGACGTCCAGTGATCCAAAGCGAATGTCTGAGGTGCTGTTATGTGCCAGGAAACCCCACTGACCTGGGTTGGTCAGGACGGCATCGCCGACGACGGTAAAGTCACCTTGATGATTGTCCAGAGAAATTCCGGATGAGACGGAAGCCATCGGGAGATAGGTCACGTCCAGACCGCCGAAACTGATGTCTCCGGACGACTGGCGTGCCAGTAATGCGCCATTGCGGTTCCCCAGAAAGTGGCCTTGTCCTTGCACGATGAAGTTGCCGTCGTTGTTGTCCAGAGCGACTCCATAACCATTGACATTTTCAACCGAGAGTGAGCCCAGGTCAAAACGAGTGGACCCGTTGCGAGCTTCGATCCCGATACTTCCGATGTTGTTGAGGACGAGAGACTCCTGAACCGTGACGGTTCCTGAATGTCCTTCGAAGACAGCTGCCTTGCCGGTATAGCCGATTTCCAACGAACCAAATGAGTAGTCTGTCGATCCCCCGTGGGCAAACAAGCCGATGCTGACCGGATCAATAATTTCGGCGTGTCCATCGACGGTAAAGGTTCCCTGGTGTTCTTCCAGGTTGATGGCGTATCCATTGGGGCCGGAAATTGATAAATCACCAAAATGCAGGTGGCTGGTATTGCCAGCAGCGCTTGCCGGTTGTGAAATTGCAGTGATGACTTGATTCGAGAAGCCGGCACGATTGAGTGCAGAGAATGTTCCGCTGAAACTTTCCAGATACAACCCATGACCGCCACCGGAGACTCCAAATGTCTCGAGGTTGATCTCGGCGTTGCTGTTGGCCAGATACACACCACCAAAATTCGGATTCAAAATTCCCAATCCAACCGAGGCTGTCAGGCTTCCGGTGAATCCGTCGGCATACAAACCATATTGGCCACTGTTATTGATCGTCAGGGCGTCGATTTCGATATCTGTGCTACTGTTATAAATGCCGAATCCGTTTCCTGTGGAGCCACCAATTTCCGCAAAAGCGGCTTCACCTGCGAGGAATTCAAATTCTCCTCCGGAATTCTGCACGCGGATCTTATCGCCGATGGAATTCAAAATGCTGACAGTGCTCACCGACACCCGGTCGCCGTCTTGAATGCCGTCGATGACCAAACCATCCTGGGTTGAAGTGTCGATAATTAACCCGCTGGCAAAACCACTTGTCTGAAAGGTTAATGAGCCATCTAAGGTCGCGGGCATTCCTAAACCACTGACAGCCAACAGCGTGTTGTCATTGAGGACGGTTCGTCCGATGCTAGAACTATCGAATGCACCAATAACCCGTTGATTGAAGTCGTCGATGAGAATGTTCCCGACAAGTGGCTCGGGGCCTCCGATCAAAAATGCGACATCGCCGGGTCCGAAATTTGGATCTGCCATCAAATCTGTGACGGTGTAGGGATTGGCTTGTGTCCCAGGGGCTGGACCAGAGGTCGAGAGCGCACTGACTGGACCAGGGCCAAGAATTGTCGGTGGGCCAAAGACGAAGAAGGCATCATAACCGGTATCTGCCAGTTCGGTTCGATTTGCAACCGAGACATTCTGCTGTCGATTGACGCGATCAGTCATGCGGTTGTAGACGGAATTCCGAGATACATTCCCGTTGTGGTTGCGTCCGGGGAATAAAAAGGAGGCTCCGAACATCGTCGTCGTATTGAAGATCGAATCATTTTGGACACTTAATGACAGCGTTGAGAAATTTCCCAATGCCAGTTCGCCCCGGGCTCGGACACCCAACCCATCATCAACTCCGGACCCACTGTAGTAATAGGTGCCCCCGAAACCTTTGAGTTGAGCGGAATCTCCGGTCCAGAAGGTGTGACCGTATTCCAGATCCATCCCGGCGAGAGAAGTTTGATAGGTGCGCGTTGCGAAAATGTTATTACCGAAGACTGTTCCGATGGAAGGACCAACCTGCTGATTACGTGTTCCGATGGGGGCATAGGCGTTGGAACGAACTTCCCAGTTGTCGCCGAGCAATTCGACCCCGGCTCCCAACTGATTGAAGTTGAACAGACCGCTATCCCAGTTGTCGTAATAGAAGTTTGATCCGAAGATCAGCCCTTGATCGGCGAGGTAACGACGAAAGCCAACTCCCAGGTTGGCACCGGCGTGTTCATAGTCGTTGATCAGCAATCGTGCATCGCCAAAGAACAGGGTATTACCGAAATCGCTGAACAACCCGCCGCGCGATTCCAGACTCATGTAACCATTGTTAATGCCCACGTTGTCGCCGGCATAGTTGCCCAGTTGAAACTGGAAGAATGTGTTTTCATTGCGTGCCGCCGCTCCCCGATAGGTTGGGCGAAAACTTGGAGCCGGGAGATTCATCTCCGGCAGGTTCTGTGCAGCCGTCAGAGAGATCTCATCGATCTCAACGGGTTTTGACGGTGTGATTGAGGTCGACGTCGTCTTTTCAGTAGACATGGACGCTGAAGCTGAGTGATCGGCACTGATGACATTCTGGGGAGGTTCGCCAGCATAACCGTATGTTGACCATGCCAGGCATGTCCCACAGACAAGTCCTAACGATGAACGCAATCCCAACGCAGACCCGCGGCGGACAACCATGTGTGATCCTTCACTTTTTTGTAATACGCTCAGCGTAAGACTTAATCGACTCAATGCGTTCGAAAGGCAGTCAACAACTCGCTTACAACAGATTCGCCCACGAATTGTCTGCCTCAACGCACCATCACAATTCGGCGTTTTCTTGCATCAACGTCATCAAATCTGAGGGCAAAGATGCTGTCGGGTTGATACAGCGATATGCCGTTCGCCCTATTCCGATTAGTAAAAATGGGCAATGCACAGGCCGTTGTCACATTCTTCACCGGCGGCGCTATTCTTTAATTTATTTTCCTGCGAACGCAAGAATGTCGGTTTTTGTGTTCCAGGAGATTTTTATGCAGATCCTGAGAGGGACTGAAAATGCAACTGATCGACACGACCACTACAGAGCAATCGATCCTCCCTGGGAAACAACCGAGTTGCTGCTGAGGCCGAGAATTCACTTCAAGCCCATTTGGGGCATCGACGATAGTTAGACGTGTCTGGACTTGGTCTGATTGATGCGTCAGTGCGCACCTACGCGGGGATTCACATGGATGTCTGGGGCTACTTTCGATTCACATCTTTGAGCATCCTTCTGGGATTTGCTTTCTTTTGCTTTTGCTATGCAACGCTGGTCTGGCGCAAAAGAAATGCTTCGAAAGGTCATACGAATGGCGTTTCGTCGGTTCTGTTTTCATGGGCACGTCTGACGCTGATGGCTGGCGCGGCGCTAGCGATGATTACGTTTGCAGCCTCTGAATTAGTCCCGACCAAAGGGGTCATGCGGCTCAATCAATCGTTTGCAGCGCGAGCGCGGGCAGATATTGAAATCAGTCAGATGGCTCCGTTGGGAACCATTCAACAAGGCGACCTTCTGGTACAGTTTGCACCGACGAATCTGCCTGCAGAGATCGCAGCGCTAAAGGCCAAGCATACACAGCTCGAATCGGAACTCGAAAAGACCAAAGCGATGGCGCTGGAAATCGATGAAGAGTTGGCCCGACGTCATCAAAATGCGCTTTCCGTCATCGAGCAGTCGCAGGCGGCGCTCAATAATCTGATCCCGCTGCTCAAAGAAACCATTCGTATTGGATTGGAAAAACGCCTCGAACGCGTTGACAAGTATGTCACGATCGATCGCTACATCATTGACTTCGAATCGACACGCAAACAAGCGGTCGCTGAGTATGATCTGAAATGCAAAGACTATCAGCGCGTCGCCAAACTGGCAGAAAACGAAGGCTTTGTCACTCCCAGTGAGTTTGAACAAAAGCGACACGCCGCGGCCAGTGTGGGCGAACAGATCTCGAAACTCGAACGATCATTGGACCAACTCAAAAAAGAAGCGGACCAACTCAAAATCAACAATTCCGAGTTCAATCAGTTGATCGAACAACAGGCAGAGGAACTTGCCAGCGACGTCAAATTGTATCAGCAAAAACTGACCAACGGTGAGCATGAACTTTCGCGACTTGAAACCGCCATGCAACTCGATCAACAGCGTGCCCAGAAACAACGCGACGCTGAATGTCAGATGCTCGTTGCTGAAATGGATGAGATTCAGGCGAATATTCGCAGTCTCCAAGAAGCCAATGTCATCGTTGCACCGCATGATGGCGAAGTCGTTTATCGTTCAGCGGCTCCGAACTCGATCGACGAACATGGTGTGATTATTGTGATGGCCAACAGTGCCAGTGCCGAAGTTCAATTTGTCCTCCCGGCTAATCAGGTTGATGCGCTGATGAAATCTCCCCAGATGGATGTCTGGATTGAAGATTCCGTCCTCGCCAAGCGTCTGCATGGTACGGCTGCAGATACACAGCCTTCGCCATTTCGTGAGGAAGAGCATATTGTGACCGTGACTTGCGAACCGCCGATGGACTTGATGCCTTTGCTGGCCAACGAACAGCTTATTGCCGTCCAGTTGACGTGGCATCCCCCGATCATCACAGTTCCGTTGTTTCAGTTCGCGGTGGGGATGTGTGCTGTGGGAGCGATCGTGATGATGTTGACTTTCAAGAGTCAAAATCGCCCGTCGCCCGTCGAATCCTCACAACAACAACCTGCCACCGTAGCAGCGACGCCTCAGATTTATCAGAACGTCCAGTTCGGCCTTCATCACGGATCTTCCGGGACGCTGCTGCAAATGCTGGGCAACAAATTCCGGGAAGCACTTCTTGATCAACAGATTGATGCCGATCTGATTTCCAACGTTGAATGGTCTTTGGAACGCCATCAGTCAAAAGGTGTCAAGCTGATCCGACAGGGGTTTCTCAGTCATCTCAGTGAACACGAGGATTTGGCTCAGATGCTGTCTGCATCTCTCGACGCTCTTGAAGAAAACAAACTTTTTGAAGACGAGACGTTTCAACGTTTGACGACACTGCTGATCACTCTTGACCTTGATCAAACGTCGTTGCGGGAGAATACCGGTCGTCTGCCTCAACACAACGTCGCCTGATCTGGCAGGAGTTTTATCGCCTGTTTCCTTGGATGGAAGCATTCAAACCTGGAACGGATTCCCCTGTCATGCAAACCCTGGCTCCACCCCCTTCGCGCAGCGTGCCGCGTTTGCAGGCTGTCCCTGAGGCTAGTCCGGATCAGCTTCCCGAGCGAGCGCCGCCGATGTTGCTTGTTTCGGTGATTTATGGTTCTACGGTGTTCTTCTCAACGATTGCCTTCACGCTGTGGTACATTCGATTTTATGGCTGGCTGGGAGAGCATGCCAAAAACTTTTCCCCGTTTTACCGAGTGATGATTATCACGGTATCGCTCTGCTGGGCGATCATGCTGGCCCGCTGGGCGTTTTTGTTAACGATCTCCTATATTCAACTCGTGCGTGATTGGAGAACCAAGGCCCCTGATATTCAGCATTGGCCACACGTCTCAGTGCTGGTGCCCGCCTATAACGAAGAAGAAACGATCACTCCTGCTCTGGGCTCTTTCCGTCATCTGGATTATCCCGATTATGATGTCGTTGTGATCGATGATGGGTCCAAAGATCGCACCTTTGAGCTGGCATCGAAATTCGCCCAGGAGAATCCAGACCTTAACATCCGAGTGTATCGCAAACCTAACGGAGGAAAGTGGTCGGCTCATAACTTCGGATTTCAGCGGACACGAGGTGAGCTTGTGCTTTGTCTGGATGCTGACAGTCGACTTAGGCCGGCTTCACTGCGGCTGCTGGTCGCGCGACTGGTTGATCAAAATGTCGCTGCCGTCTCCGGGCAGGTGAGTGTCAGAAATCGGGGTAACTTATTGACCTATCTTCAGGCGATCGAATATCTGATGGCCAATGGGGCATTGCGTCTGGCGCAGAGTTTCTTTGGCCAGGTGCTCGTCGTTCCCGGGCCGATCGGTTTGTTCAGGCGCGATGTGCTCGAAGAAGTCTTCCTTCGCTTTGTTGATGCAGAAGCTCCGCTGAAGCCAGGGGAATACGCCGGTCCGTTTGAGGGGGATACGTTCGCTGAAGATTTTGATCTGTCGGTCAGTATTCTTTCATTGGGACACAAAATTCTGTATGAACCGGTGGCGGTTTCGGATACGAAAGCACCTGATTCGCTGATGGTGTTGTTGAATCAGCGTTATCGCTGGTCGCGCGGATCACTTCAGGTTATTCGCAAATATTTAGGTCGACTGAGTCGCCAGCAAATCGAATTCAGGCCGGGGCTGTTTTCATGGCTGGTATTTTGCTATCTGCTGGAAATCGCGATGTTTCCGTTTGTGTATGGGATGGGTCTGGTGTCGCTGACGCCCTTTATGATGCACCCTTCGACGTTCAAGATCATGATGACCGGTACGCTGCTGGTCTGGGGGCTCAATGCTTCGATTGCGGCCCTTTATATTGCTGTCCATCGTGACAAATGGCGACTGTTGCTGGCAGTACCATTTTTGGATTTTTACTTTGGGCTGTGCCTGAGTGCAGGGCTGGCATATTCGCTGCTTGATGAAGGCAGGAATACGAAAATGAAATGGTGATGCAGCGGGGGGCTTGTGAGGCTAAGCTGCTTCAGCATTATTGAATTGACTGACGTGTCGATTGGCGCAACTTTTCTGCTTAGGGTAAAGGGGCCATAAAATGCTGGCTGGCCGACTGGCTGCCGGTTGAAATGGACATTGTGCCGGTTTTCATACTTCTGAGTAAAAACACGCTACATAACATCTTTTATAGCCTGACTTTGATGATGGTCCTTTCTAAAATGAGATGACATTGTTGCAACTTATTACGACGTTATTGATATAAGGATCCGTATCTGATGTTTGAGCCAAGAGTGGTTTTTGTTTCGTCACGACTTTCCATGTTCGCGATTCTGGCAGGCTTTCTGGTCTGGTCTTTGCCTGTTGTGGCTCAACAGAAACGCGCTGAGGCCAACAGCACGTCGCCTTCAAAGCCCAACATCATTTATATTCTCAGCGACGATACCGCGATGGGCGACCTGGGATGCTATGGTCAGGAAATTATTCAAACGCCTCACCTGGATCAGATGGCCGCTGAGGGGACTCGCTATCTCCAATGTTATAGCGGAACAAGCGTTTGTGCTCCGAGTCGTACGTCGTTGATGACGGGTCTGCACACGGGGCATTCTCCAGTTCGTGCCAACTACGAACTTCAGCCCGAAGGGCAACTTCCGCTCCCTTCTGAAACGACCACTATTGCAATGCTGCTCAAAGATGCTGGGTATCAAACGACCTGTGTCGGGAAGTGGGGGATGGGGATGTTTCAGACGACTGGCAGTCCGCTCAAGAAGGGTTTCGATCACTTCTTTGGATACAACTGTCAGCGTCATGCGCACAGCTATTTTCCTGCTTATCTCTGGGATGACGACCAGCGTATCAGCCTCCCCGGGAACAATGGCAAATCGATTGGAAAAACGTATTCTCAAAACCTGATTCAGGATGAAGCCCTTTCGTTTATCCGCGACAACAAGGATCAACCGTTCTTTCTGTTTTATGCGATCACGCTCCCTCATTCGAATAACGAAATCGATGACCTGGGGCAATATGCGAACCAACCGTGGACGGAGCAACAGAAAAATTACGCAGCTCAGGTGACGCGTCTGGATCGGGATGCCGGTCAGGTGCTGGAACTGCTTAAAGAACTTGGAATCGCGGAGAATACGCTCGTCTTTTTCAGTGGCGACAATGGGTCTTCATTTAATGAAAACTCCGATTTAGGGAAGTTGTTCAATCAATCGATGTCGGGTTCGTTGCGTGGATTTAAGCGGGGACTTTACGAAGGGGGCCTGCGACAGGCGGCGATCTCGTGGTGGCCGGGAACGATTCCAGCCGGGCGAGTCAGCCAAGAGCCGTGGGCGTTCTGGGATTTTCTGCCGACGGCTGCTGAATTGGCTGGAATCACGATCCCGCAGGACGTTCCTGTTGATGGACTATCGTTGGTTGATTTTTTGAAAGGTGGCCCGGCCCCGGAACGTGATTACTTTTACTGGGAGCTTCACGAGCAGGCGTCGATTCAGGCGGTGCGATTTGGCGATTGGAAGGCCGTCAAAAACGGTCCACAAAACGCGATCGAACTTTACGATCTTTCCACCGACACCAAAGAGGAACAGAATCTGGCGCAGGCTCATCCGAAACTGGTTAAACAGGCTCGGGAATTCATGGAACAGGCACACACGGACGACCCGAACTGGCCGATGGTCGAAAACAGCAAAGAACGCAAAGCTCAGCGTCCACCGATCGGCCGTTGATTTCGAGCCGCTTAGGAGGTTGGGATCTGTTAAGAAATTTCGCAGCCCAGCGTCATTCTTTGTTGGTCGGTATGTTCTGGGGTTTCAATAATGTGGCCTTGTGCAAAAAAACGATCGGGATTAACTCGCGGGCTGTTCACAGTCTGGGGTGAGCCAAATGGATTTCTTGGGTCGTGAGTGTGAATCTCATCAGCGTCGTCAAGAATGTGTTGTAGCGCAGCGGGTAGAGCAACGACTGATGTTCAATTCGTTAGTCAATTGCAGAGAAACTTGCTCTCCAGCCGTAGCTGCCTGTTGATTCTATCCTTGGAATCGAACAGTCCTTTGAGAAGATCGACGGGCTGCTCAACGTAACGTGTGGAGTGTTAGCAGAACCGTACACTTCCAGATCGGACTAATCGGCGAGAAAAAACAGTTGCTCAACGGACCTGCCAATTGCCTTAGCCAGCTTTAATGCAAGAACTGTTGATGGGATGAAAACACCATTCTCAACGGTATAAATCGTT
>JBGSVC010000255.1:0-6469 GCA_041753175.1 Planctomycetaceae bacterium | reverse complement strand
CAAGCTGGATGCCATTTGAGATTACGGGCATGTCTCGTCTTCGGGAGCTTCCAGGTCTGGAAAACTTCGTCGGCCGCGCGATTCCGATCCGTCTGTTTGAGCCGGTCCCGACTCCACGTGTCGAAATGAAAGACGCCACGGTTCTCGTGAAAGAATTGGAAGGGATTCTTGCTGCCCGCGTTCCCATTGGCGTCGGCGATTTGACCTATCTGGGTTTGAGTATCACCGAGCCACCGATCTCGGAATGGGAGCCTCTGGTTTTGGCGATGAACAAATTGACCAGCCAGGGCATGCAGGAAAGTCTGGTCAGCGGCGAATCAGGTCCTGCCAGATTAAGTCAAACTGGCGTCACAGATCTAAAAACCCAGTGGCAGATGTCTAACCAGGGTCAGGTAAATGAACTTCAACGTCGTTCTCCGATTAGTATCTGGCATATTATTCTGGGAGGGTTGGGATTCGCTTTGGTTGTCGGTCCTGTGGACTATGCGATCTGTCGTTATTTGCTCGGTCAGGCCTCCATGACATGGCTGACACTTCCCGTCTGGATTCTGATCGGTTGTTTTCTGATTTCAAATTTGAGTCAGGCGGACGTGTTTGAGACTTCGAAAGTTGCCAGTATTGGGGTTATTGACCTCGACCTGCAAACGGGAAACTATCGTCAAAAAACGTGGTGGAGCTGGAGGAGCCCGGCGACCAAGCGCTATAACATCTCGGCCACATCTGTTGACCCTCATCCCGACCACGAACTTTTTTGCTGGAGCGGCGAGCCTGAGACATCCTTTGGAGGAATGTATCGTGGACGACAGGTCCACCTCAATCAGGCTCAATATGCCATTGATCTGGACAAGCATCGCGCAGAAAATGTGCCGATGCTTTCTGGCGGGATCGACACCTGGGAGCACGAGACTTCCGGTCAGATCGATCAATTGTCGCTATCAGCCAGTCAGCCAGTCAGCATTGAGTCTTCGCTGAAGGCCACGGCGCTCGGACAGATCAGTGGAACGCTGACGCATCATCTTCCTGGGCCGATGAAAAACTGGGTGCTTGCCTACGGGCGGCGCGTGTACTTTCCCCGTGACGAATCGACCGCGGAAATCCCTCAAGAAACTCTGTTTTCAATCGATGCAGAAAGTGCTACGCAAGCCGAATTGTCAGTCTATTTGACGCGACAGGTCTCCCGAAAAATCGCCAAAGGGCAAGGGCGTTTCGGAGACGAATTTATTCTCGAACGAGAAGCCTACAATCCCCTTGAGCTCAATCAACTTCGTGTCTTGCGGATGATCAGTTTCCAGCAAGCCTTTGACGGCCGAAACTACACAGGCCTGACAAACTCTGAACTTGCCAGTCTTGATCTCTCCAACGTCCTTGATCTGGAACGTGCTGTTTTGATTGCAGAATGTCCTCAGATCAAATTGGATCGTTTTGAAATGGACGGCAATGAAGTCAAGGCAGATCAATCCTCTGTGTTTATCAGGATGATCATTCCCGTCGAGAGATCTCAACGCGGTCTGATCAATCTGCCAGAAAAATCCAAATAGTTCAAGCCATCAGTTTTCCACACCAGTCGATGTCAGTGTGACCAAACACCAAAGGATGTGACCACGTGATCGAAACGATCAAACTCACAAAAATGTACGGCAATCTGATTGCGGCCAATGAAATCTCATTGAAGCTTGCCGAAGGAGATGTTTTTGGTTTTATCGGTCCCAACGGTTCCGGCAAAACGACAACCATGCGGATGATTGCGACGTTGCTGGCTCCCGATTATGGTGAGGCCTACGTCTGTGGACAATCCATTTATACCAATCCCCAGGAGATCCGCAGACTTGTGGGGTATATGCCGGATTTCTTCGGCGTCTACGACGATATGACGGTGATCGAATATCTGGAATTCTTCGCTTCGACTTATCGTATCAATGGCCCTCACCGGCGCAAAGTTTGTGAGGAAAAACTGGAACTTGTCGACATGAGTTTCAAACGCGATGCCATGGTCAGCCAACTCTCACGGGGACAAACTCAGCGAGTCGGACTTGCACGCACTCTGCTTCATGAGCCACAGGTCCTGTTGTTGGATGAACCAGCCAGTGGACTTGACCCTCGAGCCCGGATTGAAATGCGAAATCTGCTCAAACGTCTGGGGCAGCTAAACAAAACCGTGATTGTCTCGAGCCACATTCTCCCTGAATTGGCAGATGTCTGTACTCGTGTCGGAATGATTGAGAAAGGCCATCTGATCATCGATGGTTATGTCGATGAAGTGATGCGAAAAGCACGCTCTGCCATATTACTGTTTATCAAAGTCAAGCAGCGTCCCGACGAGGCTGCCCGTCTGCTGGAACAACAGCCTATCGTCAGCTCCGTTGAAATGCGAAGCGACACGATTGTCGCGACTCTCAAAGATCGCGATCAGGATTACAGTGAACTTCCAAGCCTGCTGATTGAAGCTGGTTTTCAACTCCTGATGTTCCGAGAGGAAGATGTCAACCTTGAGACCGCCTTCATGGAGTTGACAAAGGGGAAGCAGCAATAGATAACACCCTCGTCTTCATCGTTGTTGCACGTGTATCAGGCGCAACAGACGAACCGTCTGTTGATCATCGAGATTGTGTCGGTTTTCAACATTCCCAAAACGCCTGAAAGCGGGCGATTTCGTTGATTCCATCCATCCATGGAATCATGCAGCCGATTGGCAACATCAACGAACTGCCAGGATGACTGGCCATGATTTCTAAATTTATCGCATTCTCTAAGTACACAGCCTTTACGGAATCAAGATCACATGGAAGCTGGAATTGTCGGATTACCCAACGTCGGTAAATCTACTCTGTTTAATGCACTGACGGCTGCCGGCATTGCCAGTGAGAACTATCCGTTTTGTACGATTGAACCAAATGTCGGCATTGTTGAAGTTCCCGATCCCAGGTTGCATGAGATTACAAAATATATTCCGCCTCAAAAAGTGATCCCTGCCGTTTTGAAACTCGTCGATATTGCTGGAATTGTTCGCGGAGCTTCGGAAGGTGAGGGGCTGGGAAACAAGTTTCTGACACATATCCGGGAAGTCGATGCCATTTTGCATGTGGTACGCTGTTTTGAAAACAGCGATATCATACATGTCGAAGGAGGAGTCGATCCGATTCGCGATATTGAAACCATCGATACCGAATTGATGCTGGCAGATTTGCAAAGCGTGGAAGCGTCTAAAGGAAAAGCCGAGCGTAATGCACGGACTGGAAATGCTGAAGCCAAACGGCGGGTGTCGATTCTTGAGCAATGCTTTGAATGCCTGGACAATGGTCGCCCGATCCGCAGCCTGATTTTTGATGATCCTGAAGATGTCAAAATGCTCAAGAGCTTCCAGTTTTTGACAGCGAAAACAGTTTTGTTTCTGGCCAATGTTGATGACGCCGACCAATCGGGCACTGGCCCTTTGGTACAGAAAGTCAGAGCCCATGCAAACGCTCAGGGGTGTGATGTTGTTACGGTTTGTGCAGCGGTCGAATCGGAACTTTCGGTTATGGAAGACGAACAGGAGCGTGCAGAAATGCTCTCGATGCTTGGTCTTGAAGAACCGGCGTTAGCCGTCGTCGCGCGGGCAGCCTACAAGGCTCTTGGCTACCAGAGTTATTTTACCGCAGGTGAGAAAGAAGTTCGCGCCTGGACAATTCCTGTTGGCGCTACCGCGCCTCAAGCAGCCGGTGTGATTCACACTGATTTTGAAAAAGGCTTTATTCGGGTTGAAGTGTATGGGCTTGACGATCTGAGAACATATAAAACTGAAAAGGCCATTCGTGAAGCGGGAAAACTCCGTGTTGAAGGCAAGTCTTACGTTATGCGAGACGGTGATATCTGTCACTTCCTGACAAACGGCTAATGGACAAACCGCTAATTGAGGATCTGCCAGTTGTATATCGACATTGTATCTGTTTTCAAAATTTCAGTAACGCCAGAAACCGGGCGTTTTTGATGATTCCATCCTTGGAATCAAGCAGACGTCTTTTGAAAAAATCAATGGACTGCTGACGCGAATTAGAGAATCCACCAGTCGATATATGCATTGAGTATGTGTCTGATCAGTGGATATTCAGTGGTCCATAGCAACGGCTCGTAGATTGCCGCCACCAGCGGGCTGCCACCCAGATATTTGCTTTCATACCAGCTCCAAAACATCGGGCCAATGGAGAGTACATACACGGCGAGCACGATCATCGTTGCCATCAGCCGCTTGCGGATCTCTCGACTCCAGCTCCATTGCTGCTGCACAGCTTTGCTGGTCTCGGAAGAATTGGTTTGTGTCTGTTCGACAGGAATAACTAGAGAGCCTGAGGCTGTCTGAACCACATTGAGATGTTGATCTTCGAGTTGCATCGCCATAATCATTAAAACTATCTCAATGTTCTATCAAGGTCAAACCGAAACTCCAAGACTTTGCTTTCAGGTCATTGGTTTGGGCCAACGATTTTTCATCGACGGCATGTTTCTGGTTTTATCCATGAGAACCATCTCGCAATCGTAAAGCGGAATCAACGACCAACTAGAAAGTCTGGCTATTGGACCAGCAGAGCATTGATTGTCGTGGCCATCGCCATTTGAAAATCGATTGAGGGGTGATAATCCAACTCTGACTTGGCTTTTTCGATGGAGAAATCCAGATTGGCTCCCAAAAACTTCACCTTGGCTTGTGATAGTAGCGGTGCTGATTTTTTTCCTGAGAGCCTGTAGGCAGATTCCATCACGACCGCTAAGGTGCGTGCGACTTGATAGGGAACTTTTCGAGTTGGCAGGGGCAGATGCATCAGTCGACAAATCGTTTCAATAAATTCCTGCTTACTGACCAGACGCGGGTCCGTGATGTTGTAGACGTTGCCGATTCCCTGAGGGCTGTTGAGAGCCAGCATGATTGCCGACACAAGATTCCCGACATAGGTGTTGTTCATTTTATGTGTGGCCGGTCCCAGGTAAGCGAATTTTCGATTCCGCAGACTATCAATGAGTTTGGGGAGAATCGTGCGATCGCGTGGACCATAAATGAATCCAGGCCGCAGCATGATTGCGGGAAACCCTGTCTGAGTCATGTAGTCTTTCAGGGCTTTTTCTGCCTGTATTTTAGAATGCGTATATCCATCGACACCCTGCTCTGCAACCGGACTTGTTTCATCAGTCTGGACATGATGCCCGGCCGGGTAGACACCTAAAGAACTGATGTGAATGAAACGCTGAAACACAGATGGATCCACATGCCGGGCCAGCGCCATCATGCCTCCCACATTTGGCTTGAGATAATGGTCTTTGGTTCCCCAATCACCTACTTTTGCGGCACAATGTACGATATGCGTGATACCGGGCGTGGCAGCTTTGATCGACTCGTCATCGGATAAATCGCCGAGTACGAGTTTTGCGCCGGCTTTTTCAAGCCAGCGAACCGGTTCGCGATTGCGAATAAAGAGTGTCGTGGGAATCTGATGACTCAAAGTCCTCTCAGCGAGATGACTGCCGACCAAACCTGAACTCCCGGTAATCAGGACGTGGAAACCGGAATAATTTGTATTAGTTGCGCTCATGGTCACGAATCCCGTTTCAATCAGGGAAGATATTTTTGGATCACAGCAAGGACGTGTTCGGTGGCATCGGTTTGTGATATCGATTTCATCGACTCGGACATCGTTGCTAGTTGAGGCGGGGAGTTTAACAAACTTAAGATGACCTCTGCGAGATTATTGCCGGTTTGTCTGGGATGCGAACATTGCTCGACAATTTTCGCCCCTCCTGAGTTGCAATAGTACTTGGCATTTTTACGTTGATGATCCCGAACGCTTTCAGAAATGGGGACAACGATCGCAGGAATGCCCAGGCAGGCGAGTTCGGCCAAAGTCGTTGCCCCACCGCGCGTGATGGCCAGACAGGCGGATGTCAAAGGTTCGGCAATATTTTCAAAATAGGCTTTTGCATGGTACCTCACGCTGACATTGGGCAACTCAAATGTGTGATCGCCTGTTTGGTGAAAAACGTCCCAGCCTAATTCTGCCAGACGGGTTTGCAACCTTTGATCTTCCAGCGCCATTTTCCATGCTGAATTCAAATGGACCGACCCCTGACTTCCTCCCAGGACAACGATGCTCTTTTCCTGGTACTGAAGATGGCTGCGTTTTTCAGCGAGATGATGGAGACAGGAACGGAGTGGGTTTCCGGTCGTCGTGACAATAAGGTCTTTCCCGAAGTAACGCTCCATGCCTTTGAAACTCACGCAAATCTCGCGGGCGTATTTTGTTAACCACGATGTCGCACGACCGGGGACTACATTTTGTTCCAGCAGAATAACCGGAGTCTTGCTTTTCCAGGCAGCCTTGACGACCGCCAGACTTGCAGATCCTCCCACACCCACGACACAGGCAGGCTGATTTTCGCGGATCAATTTTTCAGCGTGATCACCGCTTTTTAGATACTCTTTAACGAACGAAACGGGACGCTT
>JBGSVC010000254.1:0-1742 GCA_041753175.1 Planctomycetaceae bacterium | reverse complement strand
TTAATAGTTCAATGAACTGCTGTGCTGTCCTCTCCCAACTGTACTTTGGGCGAACTATATTAAGAGCATTTTTGCTCATTTCCTTGAGTTTTGCTGGCTGTGAAATCAGTGACTCGATAGTCTGCGCCAGGTCCTGGGATGTTGTGGGGGTAATGAGCAGTCCCGTAGTCCCGTGCTGTATGATCTCACGCATTCCTCCCAGGTCGCTTCCGATTGCGGGAAGTCCTGTAACCTGAGCCTCTAGGGTGGTGAGCGAAAAAGATTCAAAGTAGATTGATGGTTGGACCATTAGCCCAGCCCCACGCATCGCTTCTGCGATTATGGCCGGACGAACCGCCCCGTGAAAGGTGATATCAGGAACCGAGCGCTTTACATGCTCGACATCAAAGTAGTTTTCCCTGCCCCAGAGAGCGGCAGTGCCATAGATGTCTAACTTTAAGCTGGGATACTTAGGCTTTAGCGCAGCAAAGCTTTCAATTAGCAGGTGAAGTCCCTTATCAACGACAAGCGCTCCAGCAAAGACGATCCTCTGATAGTCTCGTTCCTCAGTCGTGCCTGGTGTGAAAAGCTCAAGATCCACACCGTTTGGAATGACGGTGATTGCATCCGCAGAACATCCAGCTTTAACAAGCAGCTGCTTCTGACACTGCGATACGCAGATAACTCTATCAGCGACTGCCCCAATAATTCCAGGGCGAAGTCCGAGTCCATCGGCCGAAGGTTCATGGGTGACAAATAGTCGCGAAATTACGTTTGGGTAGGCACGAGATTCGAGAAGCGCCTGCGCCTTACAGGCAACAATGATGTGTATTGGCCTGTCCCTGAAGCGCTGAAAGATCTTCGTTGTGTTAAAGTCAGGCCCAATGTCGTAGTAAGTAACTCCATCTGCGACCATGCCGTCGCGAGCTTCGGAGCCCCGGAGCTCAGCGGCTACATAAACCTCTCTACCAAGGAGAGCAAGAGTACGGGCAAGCGCAATGGTTGCGGTTTCGGCTCCACCGTTTGCTCCAAGAGGATCTAACGGATGATCCTTGTGGAATATTACAATAGCCGAAGTTGCCAACATACAAGTTCCGTCTTGCTCAGTTCATCCTAATTCAGTGCACTTAGCGTGTCGCCATACCTGTCACACACGCGAGTGGCCACAATCTTGTCGCCAATGGGACGCATTGGTCAGGTCACTCCTCAGTTACTTTCTCGACCTAGTGAGAGCTGTAGCAATAACTGTTCTCAACAAATGCCAAAGGGTCGGGAATCTGCTAACCATCGGTATTACGATGAGTTTTTTCGGGTAAGGGATGCAAAGAGCTTTGACCATTAGTCCGAGCTCGTGAGAAGCTTATTCCTAGGGTACGTTGCGGTGACTCAGTGTGACGGAACTCTGACACGCGTGCGTTAATAATATGCGCCGATGATTCCACGAAGGCCTTGATATGTCGCAAGAGAGTGAAAGCAGAAGGGTTTTTTCCGCTTCGGAGATCGGAAATTATGTGGTTTGTCCGGAGGCGTGGCGGCTTAAGTATGTTGTTCGCGGTAGCTTTAAGAAGGTTGATGAAACAAATGAGGTGTTTCAGCTAAGGCAGGACTGGCTTCAAAGTGCGGATCTTTCGGCTCAGTTAAAGCGCTATGCCCGAATTGTCTTTATTCTCCTCGTTATTTTAGTTTTTGTTGTTTTTTTAATTGATCGGGCCCGTTGGCTACGTTCCCGCGCTATCCAGGACGCGGAGCAGTCTTCCTCCTCC
>JBGSVC010000253.1:0-7275 GCA_041753175.1 Planctomycetaceae bacterium | reverse complement strand
TTTTGAGCAGTGTTGTCTTTTTGCATGGTGTCGTGACACGGTGAAGAGCCGGGTTGATGAGTAGAAATGCCCATGCCTGTTTGATGATCAACGATGACAAACAGGCCTGTGCATTTGTGACAGGGATTCACTTTAACATTTCACTTTAGAAAAATAACTCCCCCAAGTTTGTCGAAAGGACGTCGAAATGGATTGGCAAGTACTTTTATTTGATCAATGGCAAGTCAAGTTGGTCACGGTGTTTATGATCTGGGCGGCCTGGATTGATGGTCGCGAATTGCGAGTTCCGAACTGGATGACCTATCCGATGATCCTGGCAGGTCTGGTGTATCACACCGTATCTGGTGGGTGGGATGGTTTGCAGATGTCGTTTATCGGCATGGTTGTGGGCTTACTGACATTGTTGCCTCTGTATGCCGTTGGTGGCATGGGAGCGGGCGATGTCAAGATGATGGCTGCGATTGGAGCGTGGCTGGGTGCTGCGATTACATGGTATGCGTTTTGTGTGTCGGTGGTGGTGGGTGCTGTCATGGCGATTTTGATGGTGCTGTATCGACGCAGTTGGGAGAAACATACGGTCAATGCGTTGGTCATTCTCAATGAGTGGATGACAATTCGTGATCCGAACAAACTGGCAGCGATTGCCAAAGAACGTAAACCATCGATGTTACTGTTGCCTTATGGGATTCCGATTTGCGTCGGGTCGATTGCTTACTTCTTCTATACCGGACTTTACTGGTAGGGTGGATGTCAAGGTGGGCAAGGGTGGCAAGTTTTTCGGGGACATGTCGTGATCGTCAGTCTCCTTAGAACTGTTGAGAATCGTAAAATCGTTAAAAACTGAAGGCTTTAACAATTGTCTGCCGATGAAGTGATCATGCGGGTGTGTCTACCTGCAGGTTGCCTCATCAAGAGGTGTACCCATGAAATTCAAAACGATAGTATTACTGGCCTTTGCGGTCGGATGTGGATTGGTAGCGATGTTGGGAGTCCAACAATTACTGGCAGACAGATCGGCAGCAGACAAGGCCAATAAGGTCAAGGTGCTGGTAGCCGCTGTGGATATTCTGCCTGGGACTCCGCTCGATGAAACGAATACGACGACCAAGGAATGGCCGAAGGATCTGGTCCCTGAGAATGCTGTGACTTCCAAGTCGCAGTATGAAGAGCGGGCGATCAAGACGGGTGCTGTCACAGGTGAAATGATCCTGACGACAAAGCTGACTGAGAAAGGTCAGTTTGGAGCCTCGGCAGCGATTCCTGTGGGGATGCGTGTGGTGACGATCCCGGTCAACGAAACGAAGACACACAGTGGGATGTTGATGCCGACCGATCGAGTGGACATTATTGTGACGTACAAAACACAAGTCCAGGGGATTGGAAACGTCTCAAAGACAAAGACGCTGCTGGAGTATATTGAAGTGTTTGCCGCTGACAATCAGCGATCAGCCGAACAGGCAGATACGAAAGATGTGAAGGCGAAGAACATTTCGTTGCTGGTAACGCCACAACAGGCAGAGATCATCAAGCTGGCCAGCGACAAAGGTCAACTGGATTTGATTCTGCGTGGCAAAGGTGATTCGGAATTTGTGGCGAATAATGGGATCGATGAATCACTGCTGGAGGAACTTTCCAGTGGTTTGAATGCAGCTCCCAAGCCTGAAGCGAGTTCTTCACCTGAGCCGGCGCCAGTGACAATTGCAACACAACACAACATTCAGAGTTTTCTGGGCGGATTTGAATACCCTGGAGAAAAGGTGAAGGCCCCTGTGGTTGAAGAGCCTGCTGCTGTTCAATTGCCAGAGCCGGAACCTGTTCCGACCTGGAAGGTTCAGATCTACAGTGGGGAAGACTTGATTGAACAACAGTTTCCTCTTCCAGAAGATGCATCAGAGCAAGCACGCAAGACGGCCACGTTGCAAGTGACTGCTTTGAACTCTACGTACACCCCCGTCAAGACATCAAAACTTGTTCCCAGCGGCAATGTCCAGGATCAGGTTTTGGCAACTCAAGCTCCTGTGACCAATGGCGAGAAGAAGCCTGCAGATATGGGAGATTTTATCAAGTCATTGTGGGGTCAACCGACTCCTCCTCCTGCACCGGTTTCGAATCCCAAAGCTGAACAAGATTTGGATAAGTTGCTGTCAGGTGGATTAAGTTTCTAGACGAGTGGGTTTGAAGCGAGGCCTGAGGGATCGATTCAAGCCAACTTGGATGAAATATGAAGAAGACATGGATCCTCCAGTTCTGGGAAGACTGGAGGTTTCGATGTTGTGATGCCGCAGCAGAAACGAAACGCGAAGAGAAGATTGTAACACTGTCGGACCACTTGCGAGAGCGAGTGAAAAACTGTTAATGGGGGGCAAGGATGCCAACTTACCGATTGATTCAAACAAGTCTATGTCAGTTATTGGTTGTTGTTGCCATATTGGCAATGATACCAGAAATGGTGTTGGCACAAGGCATGCCTGGCTCGAATGCAAATGAGCCTGTCCAGCAAATCTTAGGTCGTCGCACGAGCATGGTGGTGACGGAACGATTTTCCAAATTGCTGAAGCATCAGCATATGATCAAGACCGTAGATGGTTTTGATCCGGAAGTGATCTCAGTCTCTGCGATCGATCAGTATACGTTGCGCGTGCAGGCGCGGGCTGCGGGAGTGACGAATCTGATACTGGTTGACGAGTTTGACAACAGCTTTGAGATTGAAGTGTTTATCGAAGGTGATGTGCGTCACCTGCAGGCTTATATCAAGCGGTTGTTTCCGGAATCTTCCATCACTGCTGTTAAAGTCGCCAAGAATGTGGTGCTGCGTGGATGGGTGGCGAATCCGGATGAAATCACGGAAATCATGGAAGTTGCTCGGGAGTTTTTTCCTGAACCCGTTAATCAAATGAAACTGGGTGGACCCAATCAGGTCCAGCTTAAAGTCAAGGTGATGGAAGTCCAGCGTTCGAAGATTCGTCAGTTAGGATTTAACTGGACGTATCTGGGGGAGAGTGCTTATGTTGTGAGCACGCCTGGATCGTCGATGCCATTGACATCGCTGACGGCTGATCGGGGGACACCTCCTCTGGCGTCTTTGGGGAGTTTATCACAATCGTCGCTGGCGTTCGGGATTACGGATGCTTCCAGTGTGTTCACGGGCTTTTTGCAGGCTCTCAAGCAAGAAGGATTGTTGAAGATTCTGGCAGAGCCGATTGTGGTGACGACGAGTGGTCGACCTGCGAATTTATTGGCGGGGGGCGAATTTCCGATTCTCGTACCACAGAGTCTGGGAACGGTTTCGATTCAATGGCGTGAGTTTGGTGTGCGGTTGGAAGCAGTTCCATTGATTTTAGGGGGCGGCAATCTTCGATTGGAAGTCGTTCCAGAAGTCAGCGAGCGGGACTTTACGAATGCCGTGTCTGTTAACGGGTTTACAGTTCCCGGTTTGACGACACGACGAGTCAATACACAAGTCGAGATGAAGTTTGGTCAGACGCTGATTATTGGTGGTCTGATTGCATCGCGTAACACCGCGCAAACCGACAAGTTGCCTTACCTGGGAGACCTGCCGTGGGTGGGAGCCGCGTTTCGACGGATGCGTTTTGATGAAGTTGAGACAGAGCTGTTGATAACAGTCACTCCGGAACTGGTTTATCCTGTGGACAATCCCGATTGTCTGCCTGCTGGTCCTGGTTCGACGACAGAGAATCCTACGGATCGGGAATTGTATTGGCAGGGTTTGATTGAAGTTCCGACTTCTGGCGGGATGACGGGGTGTCCGGTCGATCAGGGGGTGTATGGCATGCCGTCGTGTGATCCTGGGATGATGCCTCAGTTTTCATCCGAGATTCCTGCAGTTCAGGGAGAAGTGCATGTACCGACGACAAGCGTGCCCTATGACGCAACAATGATGCCTTCAGGTCAGATTCATGAGGGGTTGATTCCTCCGAGTCCGTCCGGTGAGATGATGAGCCCTTCTGGAACTAGCATGCAGGCTGATCCCTGGGGGAGTTCACAGAGTTCAACCGTTCCACCTCAATCGCTGACGGTTCCGTCTGGTGGTTCCCCCTCAATACAGCCGATGTCGCATGCGAAGGTCACGTGGGTTGAACAGGAAGCCGATGATAAGGGAGAATCATCGTTGCAGGTGAGTCGATATCGTCAAAAGAGTTCGAGTCCTGGAAGCAGTCGGCCCGTTGGGCCGGCGAGCGTGCGGACTGCAGCTCCTGATCCAAGATTTTAATCCGGGACAATCGTAGCGTTTTGATTGTGTCGAGAAATGGTTGCGTGTGTGATCGAACATGATTCATACGTTGATCAAAATCGAGGCAGCGAGTTGAAAACTTGAAACAATTGAATGGACTTATTCATTAACGGCCCCAGTAAAACATTGATTTGACATTTTGTTGATGCGATGTCTGTTGAGCCTGACGAGAGTTCATTTTTCCCGAAGAGTCTATCATGAATAATGTCACCCGCTTATCGATTGTTGATCCAGTTGATGCGTCGCGCAATCAACTCAAGAACCTCGTCTTGGGAATCGACAGTGTCTGGCTGGAGGCTGAGTGTTCGCGTTATGACTTTTTTCCAGAGGTTGTCAGTCAGACTCAGCCGGATATTGCGCTGATTGCGATTGATGCGGATTCTGAAAAGGCATTGAACCTGATTGCGAAGTTGTCGCAGGAAGTTCCGAGCTGTCAGATTCTGGTGGTCAGTAAGTCTCAGGAAGGGAGTATGATTCTGCGGGCGATGCGCAATGGTGCCCGTGAGTTTCTGAACTATCCGTTGAATCTGGAAGATTTCCTGGCAGCGCTTGATCGGATACGTCAGAGTGGTCCGGGGGGTGGCGAAGACGGGAAGATCCGGACATCGCAGGTGATCACGATTGGGGGCGCCAGTGGCGGTGTGGGTTCGACATCGCTGGCGATCAATCTGGGTTGTATTTTGGCGCGTGAGGAGCGGAATTCGGTCGTGATTATCGATCTGGATTTTGCGCTGGGTGATAGCGATATCTGGCTGGATATCATCCCCGACTATACGATTCAGGATGTCGCGGAAAATATAACGCGGCTGGATTATGCGTTATTGAAGCGATCGTTGACAAAGCATGAATGCGGCGTGTTTTTATTGCCTCGTCCGATGCATATGGAAGATACAATGCCGATGAGTCCGGAGCAGTTACGGCGCGTGATTGCGTTGTTAAAAGCGACGTTCACACATCTGGTGATTGATGTCAGCAAGTCGTTTAACAAGCTGGACATGGCGGCGATGTCTGTTTCGGATGATGTCTTGATTGTGACTCAGTTGGATTTGCCCTGTCTGCGAAACGTGGTGCGGTTATTGCAGTTTTTTGAGCAGCATGATGGATTGAAGGAAAAGGTTAAGGTCGTGCTCAATCGGGTGGGACTGGACGATTCGCAGATCAGTTTGTCGAAGGCGCTGGAAACGATAGGTCGGGATATCTTCTGGCAGATCCCGAATGATTACGCGACGATGGTGGAATCGCGAAATAATGGTGTGCCGCTGGTGATGGAATCGCCACGCGCGAAGTTGACACGTTCGCTGGAGCAGTTGGTTAATGCCTTAGGAAATGAGCATCAGTCGGAGGGGAGTAGTGTTTCGGTGGAGAAGCCGAAGAAGGGCTTGTTCAGTTTTCTGGGCAAGTAGGTGGAAAACGTGTCGGTGACGGGGATGGGAATTGTTTGTTTTGAGTGAGATTCTGAGAAGCTGGCTGCAATCGTGCTGAACCGAAATTGACTGAAAGCTGTCGATTGACCTATAACAGTCTGTTGAAAATCGACTTCGTGTCTGTTTCCAACACTCCAAAAACGCCTGAATCCAGGCGTTTTTGTTGATTCCATCGATGGAATCATGCAGCCCTTTGAACAGATCAACGGGCTGATAAAGATGACTCTCAGGCGCCATTTGTGTCGGCGGCTGATTTTTCAAGGTCCTGCACGTAACTAGATCGAATCTATGAGCTCAATTCATGTGACTTTGCCCGATGGCAGTGTGAAACAGTATCCAGCCCAGTCAACAGCGATGGATGTGGCCAAAGAGATCGGAGCCCGGCTGGCGACTGCGGTGGTTGCAGCGGAGGTGAATGGTGTTGTGGTGGATGCATTTCGTCCACTGACGGAGGTGTGCCAGAGTTCTGATCAGATTTCCCTGAAATTGATTACCGAGAAAGATGCAGCGGCGCTGGGCGTGATGCGGCATTCGGCGGCTCACGTGATGGCGCGGGCAGTGATGCGGCTATTTCCGGGTGTTGGTTTGGCGTTTGGTCCGACAACGGGGCATGGGTTTTATTATGACTTTGATCTGGAGCAAAAGATCAGTGAAGACGACTTTGCGCGGATCGAACAGGAGATGGCCAATATCGTTAAAGACGATGAACCCTTTGAACGGTTCCATCTGAAACGCGAAGAGGCGGTGGCGTTGTGTGCCGATCTGAAGCAGGAACTCAAAACCGAGCATATTAAAACCGGACTGGCGGACCACGAGACCTTGAGTTTTTATCGTCAGGGGGAGTTTGTCGATTTGTGCCGCGGTCCGCACGTGCCGGGTGCCGGGAAGATCAAGGCGTTTAAGATCCTCTCAGTTGCGGGGACACATTGGAAGGGAGATCAGAACGCCAAGCCTTTACAGCGGGTGTATGGGACTGCGTGGTTTTCCCAGAAAGAGATGGACCAGTATCTGGATCAGATCGAAGAGGCGAAGCGTCGTGACCATCGCGTTTTGGGCAAGAAGCTGGGGTTATTTCAGATCAATCCGGAGGTCGGTCAGGGGTTGTGTTTGTGGTTGCCGAAAGGGGCGACGATCCGCTCGATTCTGGAAGACTTTATTAAACAGGAATTGGTCGCCCGGGGTTATCAGCCGGTGTATTCTCCCCATATCGGGCGAGTCGAGCTTTATGAGATTTCGGGACACTTCCCGTATTATCGCGATTCGCAGTTCCCGCCGATTTTCGGGCATGATGCTGGACGGATTATTGATTATTGCATTCGTCGTCTAAGTGATCCTGAGGCTGGCGAATTGACCAGTGAAGAAGAAACCAAGCTTCTGGATGCGGCTAAAGTAATGGGGTTTGAGGTCTCAGGATATCGCGAAGGCTTGTCGAAAGACGAAAAGATCTCGATTTTGAGGAAGTGGGAGAAGACACAAGAGAGATATTTGTTGAAGCCGATGAACTGTCCGCATCACGTCCAGATGTATCAGGCGGAGCCGAGGAGTTATCGAGATCTGCCGGTTCGTTTGGCAGAGTTCGGAACGGTTTATCGTCATGAG
>JBGSVC010000252.1:0-9230 GCA_041753175.1 Planctomycetaceae bacterium | reverse complement strand
CGTTGGTAATCCCCGCAGCGGTATTGTTGGTAATTGTGTTGTCAACATAAGTTCCAGTGTAGTCAGCATCGTCGAGGCGAACATCAATGGCATTTCCGTTGATGGCATCAAGCGTATTGTTGCTGATCGTCATGTTGTTGTAGGCATTGTTGGTTCCGCCATTTCGCAGGATGAGTCCCGAGGCGGTGTTGGTGATATTATTGTTGTCCACCAGCAATGTGTTGACAGCCGCGTCATCGCCTGTCGATGGAGCAACGTCGAGGTTGAAGGCGATGGCATTGCCAGTCAGACCGTCGATGGTGTTACCAGAGATTGAAGAGTTGTTGAGTGTCGCGGTATCGTTGAGGTTAAAGGTCAAGCCGTTACCCACGCCCGTTCCACCAATACCCGGAGCATTGAAACTGACTTGAGCAATGTTGATGCCCCAGGTCGTGGCCCCGAGAGCGACTTCCTGGAAGGTCCAGAAGGTCGATGGATCAGCCGGGTCAACAACGGTCGCCGAGTAGTCGCCCCAACGGTTTCGCCCTGAACCAAAGTCCTGGAAGTAGTTTGCAGTACCAGCTGTCAGCAGAGTCGGTGCATCGAACGTCGTGATACCGCCGGTGGTCGATCCGGTGATGGCAAAGCTTCCGATGAACTGAGTTGGACCGCCGCCGCTGGCACCGATGACGACATCGCCATTAGCATTCACAGCAATGGATGGATAGAGGAAGTCCAGAGTAGGATCTTGGATCGTGCCTTGTTGTAAGACGGTGTTGGTCGCGGCATCGATTTCGTACCAGCGAATGCCTGCGTTTCCACCCGCTTCGTCTGAGCCGTGAACAGCCCAGATGCTGCCACCAACCTGGACAACTCCCGAGTAGAATCTGTTGTTATCATACTCGACATCGATCCCGCTCGGCTGACGTCCACCAGTCGGGTTCGTGTAAGGGTTGACGCCAATATTTGCATTTGGACCCAGCGTCGCCCCGGCTCCTGCTCCGCCCAGAATATCGGTGCGGAACAGTTGGTTGTTGGAGAAGTCGCTAGAAGCCAGGATGGCAACGCTACCATCAGAGACATCGAAGTTGGTCGCCGCTTGAGGTGCCACTCCAAAGATGTTTTCATCGAGGTTTTCGAAGCGTGTCAGGTTCGCAATGCTGGGAACACCTCCCAGGAGATCAGCTTTAGGGATGGAGTACAAGGAGACATCAAAGCCTGTTCCGAAGTTGTTAGTGCCGATGTAAAGTCCGTCGGCATCGATGCCCAGAGTGTCAAAGTCGTTAAAGCGACTGCCATCGACCGTGTCTCCGACAAACGAGACAGACTGCCACGTTCCTGTGGGGTCTCCCGTATCAGAAACTGCGACATAAATTCTGTTTCCTGCTCCTCTATCGATCGATGTTGCAAACCAGCGGTCGACAGTTGGACCGTAGATAATGCGTGGATCGAATGTCCCGTTTCCTACGGGAATGGTGGCTCCTGCATTCACCCAGAATTGATCCAGCGACGATACTGCCAGTTGTGCTCCGGTCGTTTTGTCATAGACAGCAAATGCTCCATTGATAAATTCGACAATATGGTTCAGTCCGACTCCCCCCATCGTATCTGGAGGAATGAATCCCGAGTTTGCAATTGTCGAGCCAAGGAAGTTTAGACCGACAGAAGGAAGCCCCGTTGAGACGACACCACCAATGAAGTTGTTGTCGGCGTTGACAGTCGCGACGGTTGTTCCCGTCAGGTCGAACTGAGCCCCGCCAGTTGTGTTGCCGACGATCTGGTTGGAGAAGCCGCTGCCGTTATCTGTGGCGGCTGTTCCCAGGTCGATGTTAACTGTTCCTTGTTCAGCATCGACCTGCACACCCATGCCGGTGTTGGAGAAGATCGTGTTGCCAGAGATTTCCGAGGTGATGTCGATGTTGTTGGTTGTGGTAATCAGGATTCCGTCACCACCGTTGGAATCGATGTTGGCGTTTGTGATATCCGTATTCACCGTGCTGTTTGTCAGATTGAAGCGAACACCTTCCAGGCCGTTGCTGGCAATGTCACCACCATTTGCATTGAAAGCCCCCGTCGTGACAGTCGAGTTGGTGACGTTGAAATCGACTCCACGTCCTGTGTTGAAAGACGAGTCGATAGATGCAAAGTTGATGTTGTCGATTGTTGAGCCAGTCACGTTGACTGTCAGACCGTTCCCCGTGTTCATGCCAGCCATAGGTGTTCCACCGATGGTCACGCCGGTGGAATTGGTGGTATTGATCTGGAACCCATCACCAGTATTGTTGGTGGCGTTTCCTGCGACCACAATCGTTGATGATGTGACGTCAGTCACATCGACCTGTCCGCCTCCCAGACCATTTCCATCTAGTAATCCTGCAGTTCCGGTTTGTACCAGTGAGCCGTCAGTGCCTGCACCGGTTTGAGTATAGTGGAAACCGAAGCCAGAGTTGTTCGAGGCGTTGAGGTTATTGGTCGTAATGTCCATCGTTGTTAATGGTGCCCCGGCTGTTGCATCCGTGACCGTCCAGGAGTAACCATCACCGGAATTGCCATCGGCAGTCGTTCCGTCAAAGTCTGCAGTCATGCTGCCGTCAGTTAAGATGTTAAAATTAACACCCGACGAGACGACAGTCTGTCCATTGTTGTTGAAGGTGCTATTGGTGTCAGCAAATGTATGTATGCCGGTATTTTGGACTGTGACATCAAAACCTTCGAGGCCGTTGTTATCGAAATTCGAGTTATTAAAGATAACATTCGCTGTCGAGTTCGCTCCATCGACAAGCCCAACCACCCCTTGATCACGATTACCTGACAGCGAAGTGTTGGCCACGCCGAGGTTAAACTCACCGGCTGTGACCGTGTAGTCAATCCCGGCTCCGTTTGGATTCGGATCGACCGTCGTGCCATCCAGCGAGAAGGTGGCCACAGTGTCGACATGGTCGACGACAAAGACGAAACCATTGTTGCCATTGCCCGAGATCGTGCCGCCGGTGAAGGAGACATCATAGTCCCCACCGTTGGTCGTCGTGACGTTGAGAGGCAGTCCACCGTTGTTGAGGATATCAACATCGGTGAAGTCCAAAGTAGCCAGAGTCGTATTGCCGTCGACTGTCAGCTCGATGGCATCTGATCCATTGTTGGAGATCGAGGTACCGCCGGTCCAGTTGAGATTGATCTGTCCGCCGGATGCCAGGTTAAAATCAAGTCCATCGTCAGCATTCCCATCAACTGTCATGTTATTGATGTTGTAAGTGATGACACCATTATTCAGTGCATCATCGTGGATGCCATCGCCGCCGTTGTTGTCAATGGAAGCATTATCAAAGGTGTAGGTCACATCCCCACCATCGGCAACTGTCATGATACCATCCGCTCCGGCGTCTCCCAGATTGATCGGTGTACCGGCTGTTGATGTCGCTCCAAAGTTGATATTCGCTCCGCTCGTTGACATCAGATCGATGTTGTTATCGCCGGAATTAGAAATTTCCGAATCAATGAAGCTGATATTCGCTGTGGAGTTGGCCGACGCGACTCCGTGGACGGCATCGGTCCCGACGGGATTGGCGGCGTTTGAAAGCGGCGAATCAATGAAGGTCGCGTTCAGGGTCGTTCCTGCATCCTGGATGTTGAACACCAGTCCGTTGTCACCTGCACCGGTGGCATCGGTTGGGTCGACCAGCAGATTCACGACCGCACCACCCGCCATCGTGATGTCGAAGGTGTCATCGAGAGAATCCATAATGCTGGAGTTTGTGATGTCGATGTCATAATTCGTTCCAACGCCACTGGCAGTGACCTGGAAAGCATCCATCACGGCATCATCAAAGATAGATTGGAACGCGTCAAATGTTCCTGTCGTTCCCCCTGTCAGATCCAGTTCCACACTGTTGTCGCCAGACATGGAGAAGTTGGTATTGTTGTGGTTGGTGTTGACAACCCCAGAGGTCGACGTGACATCGAAACCATCCGCACCCGCACCTGATCCGTCAAATTGAGTAAGGTTGACAGTGGTCGACCCCGCGTTACTGTTGCTGATGTTGACGGCATCCAGACCAGCCCCTGAGAAGTCCGCCGGGTTCAGAGCAGTTCCACTGATATTGGCAATTAATGTTCCTGCATCATTGACCGTATGGAGACCATCAAGAGTCGCCCCTGCGAAGCTGTCCGTGTTGACAGAAGTCAGATTCATGATCGAACCAGCTCCCTGTACTTGGAGGGAGATCCCGTTAGCACCAGCGTTGGCTCCAGAAACATCATCCAGCCCCACGAGCATTGTAGCACCCGCTTGAGAGGAGAGACGTACGGCATCCGAACCTGCATCGTCGAAGTTGACATTGGTTTGTGTGCGTCCATCGACGACCGAAGTTCCTGTCGCCAACACATCTAGACCACGTCCCCCCGCGTTCGAGCCGTCGACGTTGGTAATCACAAACGTCCCGATCGAGTTGGTAGCTCCAATTTGAAAAGCATCACCTGTGGCAAGTTCGGCGTTGGCGTCAGTAAAGTCTAAGTCAAACCGGCTGCCCGTGGCGGCCAGATCCAAGCCATTCATGCCAGCAGTATCAATATCACTGTTGCTGAAGTTAAATGTTCCCCGAGATTGATCTAACAAGATCCCAATGCCATTGCCACCCGCTGAAGACAAGTCGACATTGTCTGTCGTCGTGTTGATGATCGATCCATTGGCGGCATCGACGCTCATGCCATTGCTCCCAGCGCTACTGGCGTCTGCATTCGTCATGGTGAGGTTGACCAAGCCATCATCTGCGTCAACCAGAATGGCGTGTTCACCAGCGTTTTGGAAGTCGGTATCGGTCGTGGTCACGTTTGTTGTGCCACCCGATTCAGCCACGACAACCAGAGCCCCGTTGGTCCCCGCCAACGCAGCAGCATCAGTATTATTGAAGTTGGAGTCTGTGATCTGGCCGACGGCTGTTCCGCCGTTGCGGCTGGTAAAGCGTGTCCCAACCCCGGAGCCAGAGTTATTGATGTCGTTCATCATAACCGTCAGGTCTGAATTGTCAGCCAGGAAGTCAAATCCGACCTGGGCTCCATTGGCGGTGGTGAAATTATCCAGTTCCAATGTGAATGGCGACGTATTTGTGTTCAAGATCGCCACGCCCGCAGGTGCTCCTGGAGGCGACAGATCGAAGGTCGTGTTCGTGATCTGACCGGTGCCAGTGGCGTCGTTGATCACAATCCCGCTGCCATTGCCAGTCATGTTGACGGTATCAATCAGGAAATTCTCAGATCCGGTTGAGCCAATCGCGACAAATGGAGACGTCGAGATAAAGTTAAATCCGCGCACTTCGTTGTCGTTGGCCAGATTGACTATGTTGCCTGCTGGATTGCGGACCCAGGGGAGATTGCCATCAGTCGCCACGCCCGGCAGCGCAAATGTTCCGCGATCCGTATTCACCATGTGAGCAGGAGAAGCCCCTTCACCTAACAATCGCTGATTATCGGTGAGTGTGAAACTGCTATCAAGCGGGGTCGCCATTGAGGTCGTACCCGTTCTGACCAGGAAAATATCAGCAGCGGGATCAGACCCAAAGAACTGGTTAAAGGGATTTTCGAACGTTCCGTCGCCGCCAGCAGCAGCGGTGTTGAGAATGTGATTGAAGTAGAACGGATCAAAGCCATTGTCAGCATTCAAAGCCGGAGTAAACGCATCTGACTCAATCGTGGCAATCGCCGGACGATACTGACGTTGAACAGGATCATACAGCCGACGCTGTTGAGTATGTTGTTTGAAGGTCGGAACGAGCCCATACTTCTTCCCGGTGATCATCAAGGTCACTGCAACGTTAAAACTGCTGCCGAAAAACTTGTCATGAGACCACATCAAATCGACGTTGGCATCTTCCGAGACCTGACCAGTTAAACGTGTGCGGTATCCCGTGACACTGTCATCGCCCAGATCGTTATAGCCATAAACTCCGTTGTACCAGCGCAGCCAATTGGCACGAGGAACAGCAACGCCGACCTCGGCATCCCATCCGCTGACAACTTTTTCTTCCACGAGCACGTCATTAAAGCCAAGTTGGTGTCCCTGGAAAATTAATTGGTTGCGAGGCAGAATCCCAATCGTCGTTGTGTCGCTGCCGACGCCAAAATAACCATTCAAATGAGCATCGAAGATCGGATGTTGAAACTCCAGACCGGCCCCGATCTGGTTGTAATAATGGCTTCGAGCCGACGATTGCCCGTCATAAAAGAGGTTGGCCCCAAGGATCGATTGAGAATCGAACATCAGTGTCCGCGCCCCAACCCCGGTGTTAACACCATAGTCGCCATCGACGATGTTGAAACGGCCATCCGTGAAGAGCACAGAGCTTTCACCATTGACCACTGGCAGGAAAATGCCCCCCGTCGCGATGTTACCGTTGGACCCGATCCTGTTTCCGAAGTCTCCCCGGAAAAAGACGTACCCACCTGGAACACCCAGCGAGGCCGAGCTGGAATAGCTCGAATCAAACACCTCAGTATAGCCATCCGAGAGGACTACCGACGAACTGGCGGCAGGTCCATTTTGTGCCATCACCCAGCATGGCGAAAGGAACTGCAACAGGATCGTTAAATAGGTCAATCCTCGACGTGTGTTGCGTGACATCTGTGTCTCCAGACAGGTAATCAGAGGCATGACCGAGAATAATTCCCGGATCCTTCGGCCCTGCCAATTCAATATGTGCGGATTATTCCGGTTATTACGGATATCCTCATAATTCGGTTTCGTAAGATCACCGACTTGAGACGAGTTGGCAAAACGTAGCGATTAATCCCATTATGCTTGTTATACGCATCGTAACGGCGGAGCATGGGTAAAATGGGTAGACCTTGAGCGTTTCAGTCTCGAGGATTCCTACCCGACGACCACCGGCATCCCTTTTCTCTGGCCATCACGTCGCACCGACCCAGGATTTTTCCCCAAGGGGTGATCGTCATCACGCGCGATCAAATTGGTGACGACGCCTACTTGGCAGCGTTTGGCAGTGTCGTCAGGTCGATGCCCATCTCGACCAGTAATAATTGCAAATCTTCCCACACATCTTTTTTGGCACTGGGATTTCTTAACAGGTAACTGGGATGATAGGTACACAAGACCCTGGCGGCTTTGTAGTCAAAAAATGTCTTACGCAGTCGACTGATCGGTTGAGTATCGCCCAGCAGGTTTTGAGCCGCGATCGTCCCCCAGCAAACAATGTATTCTGGCTGGACCAGATCAATCTGAGCATCCAGATATTCCCGACACGAAGCCGCTTCTGTCGGCAGAGGATTACGGTTTCCCGGAGGTCGGCAGCGCAAAATGTTGCATATGTACAAGTCTTCCCGCTGCCAGCCACAGGCCGCGATAATTTTATTGAGTAACTGTCCGGCGCGACCGACAAAAGGTTCCCCTTGAGCATCTTCATCAGCACCCGGGGCCTCGCCAATAAACATCACCCGTGCCTGAGGATTGCCCACTCCAAAGACGGTCTGTGTGCGTGTCGACGACAGTTCCCGACAGCGTTGGCAGGCTGCCACTGTTTGAGAAAGAGCAGTCAATGCCTCATTCGTCTTCGTCAGGGAAAGTCGCTTGGGGAACGTTCTTGAAGCAGTCTTCATTGTCGCGGCGTGTTCTGATTTCGCTTTGACAACTGCCACTTCAGCAGCAACTTCAGACGGTTCTTGTGAAGACGATCGCGAACCTTTTTTAGGCACTGGTTGAGAGCTTTCCACGACAGAAGGGGAGGGCGGTGTCACGACGGCAGTCTCGTCAGTCAACAACGGTTCAGTCGAAGACTCGATGAGTTGATGAATCTGCTCAAAGCAAACGTCACTGGCCACTGTTTCTGAAAGTCCCGCCCAGATCGCATCGCGCAACTGCTGTTGGACTGCTCGTATGACATCGATTTCAGTAGGGACACCAGACATGCTCTGATCCTAACATCCTGTCAACACCGGATCAATCATTGTTATTCGGAAGAGATCTTATCTGACCGCAGATTCCCTCGGGATCGAGAACAACCGTTTGTGCCGTGTCGATAGAAAACGCCCCGTCTTTTCAATCGATAGGCAAAGAATATCGATGAGATAAGCCTTGCTCATCGGGCGATTAACAGAAATAAATCAAAGCTATTTAAGCGGATTCTGGTTCTGCCACCACAACGACCACGTTCGTTCCTGAAACCCGAAATTCTGACCCGTCAACGACACCAGAGCTTCAAGAACCTCCGGATTTTGCTGCGCCACGCTGACATTGACTGTCTGGGTGAGGGTGGGGGCAGGCTGATTGAGTATCTGCACCCCATAAGGATATTGGCCGGCTCGCAACGCAACTTCCACATCCGGTGGAAGCGAAAACCCCTGCGCATTCCCCAACGCTCCATTCGGATTGACACTAAAACCGTAGCTGGGAAGAGCTTCCTCTTTTTTATAACTATGGATTGTTACCAGAGCCGCGATCAGATACGGCACCGCTTTCTGATTCCCCAACTCTCCCAAGGCAAATCCGGCTCGTCGCACGATCAGATTCGCGGGGCTCGCCAGCCCATGAATGAAATATGGAATCGAGAGTTCTGCCATCGAGTTCTTCAATGTTTCCAGCGCAAACTGCCGGATGTAGGCATCGACATCGGTCAACACCATCTCCACCAAACGGGCCGCAGAATCTTGATGGATGATCTGGCTATAGACATTGATGCACAGTTTCCGCACATCACGATTGGGGTCGTTCTGCAAAAATTGGGAGATCGCTTTGACAGCCAGAGGATCAACAATTTCCGAAAATTCTTTCAATGCCGACTGTTGATCCAGAGTATTGCTGCTTAACCAGCCATGCCACATCTTCACGCGTGCATACCATTGCTGTTGCTGTTGTCGATTCTCGTCTGATTGTTCAATCAACTCCAGTTCTTCGGGCGTCAGGTAGCGACCCTTATGTTTGACCAGTCCCATCGCCTGCATATGTTCATCACGTGTCCCCCAGACACCTTTACGCTTCGTTCTCCCCAAGGCGTAGTTGGCCGCTTCATAATCGGGATCGAGTTCTAAGATCGACCACAGATGAACCTCACGCTCCTGGCGTAAGTTATTCTCACGACACCATTCCGCCAGTTCCCACTGACCTTCGATCGTCTGAGGCGTTAAACGCGCTAAGCGATCATACTGGTCTTCAAGCGCAGGACGTTCATTGACCAGCACAATCGTTTGAGTTTCGATTTCAATCTGGGCACCAGACAGCGTATTGACACTGATCACAGTCTCCGGCT
>JBGSVC010000251.1:0-1628 GCA_041753175.1 Planctomycetaceae bacterium | reverse complement strand
TTTTCTCTGATTGAGATCGTGATCGTCGTTCTCATTATGGGAATCATAGCGGCTGTCGCCGGCCCCAGAATGTTCGATCAGGCAACCTCCGCCAAGAAGAATGCCACACTACAATCTTTGTCCGTAGTACGAACAGCCATTGAAGTCTACAAAAGTGTCAATGATGCCTATCCTCCTGATGCTGGTACCTTAAACCTCACCTTGAAGCCATATCTTTCAGGACCGTTTCCAGTCAGCCAACTCGGTAACGCGGGCAACGCCGATGTGAAATCCATCACCACTGCTGATGCATACACACCCGCAGGGCCTGAAAGCTGGGCTTATTGCGTTGCCGAAGGCGCTTTCCTCATCAACCTCACCGGATATTCAAACTACTAATATCCATATTCTGCGATGATTGCTGAGCAGCCTCCATTCTTGATTCAAAGTTCAATCCCTCATTCATCCAACTGCAAACCTAACCTCTGCACTATCTTCAATTGATACTGCGTTTAACGGAGTTTCTCATGAAAGCCAAAATCCTGATCGTTGAAGATAGCCGCGTCATGGGCGAAGTGATGGTCTTTAATTTGAAACATCATGGATACCATGCTCATCTTGCTGTCAACGGCAAACTTGCCCTCGAAGTCATGAATCAGCAGGATTTTGACGTCATCATTCTGGATTATCAGATTCCCATGATGAATGGCGAAGAAATTTGTCTGGCTTTACGCAAGATGCCGCAGTTCGCTCATACTCCAGTCATAATCTGCTCGGCGAAAGGGTACGAACTCGACGCCACCCGACTCAGAGATGAACTCGGTGTCGTCAACGTCCTTCCCAAACCGTTTAGTCCTGCAGAACTTATTAATCTGATCGATCAACTCACTGCCGACAGACATCCCGTTCAGGCATAACAATCGTTGACAGAATCTCCCGGATGGCTCCTGGTGATTTTATAAAAACATCGAAACCCAATCGTCCTGCGTTCAAACCTGCATTCCGCTCAGATTTCATCGTGATCAGCACCGCATTGGAGGTCGTGCTATGGAACGTCTTATCCCCCTGAAAACTCGCCAGCAGTTACTGTTGCTGATCGTCATGATTGGCGTCTTCGGTGCCTGTGGTATCGCCATTTTGCAGTTCATCTCGTTACGCTGGCCCTCTGTGGTCCAGTCGTTGCTCCTGTATCCACTCTTCATCAGTGTGATGCTCTTAATGGTGATTATGTGTGGCCGAAAGCTCAAGGCCATGCTCATGCCGATCGATATGATTGAAAATCAGATCGAAGAATTCCTGGGACAACACTCAACGCAACCGGCTTATCTGCTGACCATTCGACGCTACTGCTCAACGACAAAACTGTGGAATCGCTTTACTGAGAAAATCAGCCACTGGAAGTCTTTGGACGAACTCCACCGACAGATTGCTTCTCAGATGTCCAGCAAGTCGTCAAGTTCTCTGGATGATGTCCTCAACTTGCTCCCCATCGGCATCGCTGTTACCGACGACTCCGGACGCATCCTGCTTCACAACCATGCCTTCATACAGATGCTCGAACTCGAACGCTTTCAGATTTCCACGATCCACGCCGTCTTTGAACAAATTCGAAATCAGGTTTTTAATCGGGATATTAAAGACGGAAAAGT
>JBGSVC010000250.1:0-9782 GCA_041753175.1 Planctomycetaceae bacterium | reverse complement strand
GTTAAACAGGGCCGGATTGCTTTGGCTCCTTGTGCCAAAGCCGTCACCATCGTCGTGGATGCCCGTAACACATCGATCACCACAGCCACGTGATGCTCTGGAATTTCCGTCATCTCCACGGCTGCGTTCAGTTTTGTCTCTACAAGCACACAGAACCCTTCATTGAAGTCGATTCAGTCTTCATCAGCGACATTGACAATCGCCGCCAGAATATCCATCGTTGTGATAATTCCGACAAGCTTGTTCTCATTATTGACGACTGGCAGACGATGCATATGGTGACTGCACATCAATCGCGAAATATCAATCAGTCTGGAATACTCCGTTACCGACGGAGGATCACGACGCATCAAATTAAAAACCAGATTTTGACTATGCTCATCCAAAGGAGTCTGTGCCATATCCATCGGCCACAGAGCACTGTTATCGGCCCCGCCGGGTCGATAGCCTCCACTTTTGACTTCGCCTGCAGATCCGCTCTTTGTCCTTAGAATATCACGCACCGAAATCGTACCGACAAGATGCCCCTGATCGTCGACGACTGGTGCTCCGGAATGATTCTTCTCCCGAAGGACTTTGATGGTATCCTCAATGGTCGATTCTTCAGTAATCGAAACCACAAATGGTGTCATCAGATCTTTGGCGACCAAAGTTCCCAAACGACCCGGCAATCGACTCATAATTTCACACGGCCTTCGTGTACTCGATGCAAAAAAGGCTGACCCTAAACTCTATCCTAAAGCGACTCAGACCAGGCCGCAACCCCCAAACTCCGATCCCCAACCCAGACAGTGATCTTCATTCAGCATTTTCGATCAGTTCCCGGTATCTCCCCATCGCCATCAGTGGAAACGAGTGTCGATAAAAGTGATACCGCAAATAGAAGACTCGCGGAAATCCAGTTCCGGTAAATTCAGTTTCCTCCCATGTCCCCTCATCTGTTTGAGTTGTCATCAAAAATTGGATTCCTTTTTCGACCGCAGTATGTGCATGAAAACCTGCCGCCATCAGTCCCATCAACGCCCACGATGTCTGGGACGCTGTTGATGGCCCTAATCCTTTGAGCATCGGGTCGTCATAACTGGCTGCCGTCTCTCCCCATCCCCCATCGGGATTCTGATGTAACAAAAGCCATTTCGCCCCGTCCTGCATCCGTGAGTCTTCCGGACTGACTCCGATTTCTCGTAATCCCACCAAAACCTGCCAGGTCCCGTAGAGATAATTTACTCCCCAACGACCATACCAGCTTCCATCTTTTTCCTGATGCGACATCACAAACTTCAACCCGCGTTGAACCTCTGGCAACTTCGCATCCAGTCCCAAACACCCCATCATTTCCAGCACACGTGCAGTAATATCTGCCGTGCTCGGATCAATCATGGCATTGTGATCTGCAAACGGGACATGTGTCAGTAAATCACAGGTATTATCGACATCAAAGGCGGCCCATCCCCCGTCTTTGCATTGCATCGAGATGATCCAGTTCAGCCCGCGACGCATGGCATCGATCATGGGCTGAACATCCACCATTTCCTGAAGCGCTGCTGTATAACTCGGAGAACTCCCCGTCAAAATTGTATTTGCCTGTGTGCTCGTCACGTCCGTCGAAAACATCCACTTCCGCGATTTCAACAGTTCGATTGACCAGTCCGACTGATTGACTCCCGGCAAGCACTTCGCCAGCGCCATCAATACCATGATCGTGTCATCGACATCCGGATAAAATTCGTTTCGATATTCAAAATACCAGCCTGCTGGTTCGACATCAGGACGATTGACACTCCAGTCCCCTTTTTGACGAACCTCCTTGCTCAATAGCCATTTCACTGCTCCGCGGATTGAATCGTCACCTGCTTCAATACCCGCCTCACGCAATGCCAACATCGCGATCGCGGTATCCCACACGGGAGACTTGCACGGTTGCAGACGGATCATCCCGTCCTCTTCGATGATCAAGTCATCCAATTGCTTCATCGCTTCTTTGACTGACGGGCTTTCCAGATCATGGCCCAGGCATTTTAGCCCAATGATGCTCCAGACAATCGGTGGAAAGATCGCACCCAGTCCGTCACTTTTTTCAAATCGCTCAAGAATCCATTGTTCACACTTCTTGTTCGCCCAACTGCGAAAGGGCTTCAACTTCAGACGTTCAAAAACTTTGATGACTTGATCAACACCCCGAAAAAAACTCTTCCACGGCATCCACGACGAGTTACTATGTGACTCAACGACATCCATCGAACTCGACTTCAACGACAGCTCACGGGGAGGATTTAAAAACAGTTCATCGATCCGACAATCTTCCGGCAACGTCGTTTTAGGCTGAAACGACCACAACAAACTCAGAGGAACAACAATTGTTCGCGACCACGCCGACATTGAATAAATGGAGATCGGAAACCACTTGGGGATTAAGATTAACTCCGGTGGAACGGCCGGACATTTGGCATAGGGGATCAACCCCAGCAATGCCAGATAATAACGAGTAAAACTATTGACTGCTTCCACTCCTCCGGCACATCGTGCTGCCACCAAGGCGCGCTGCATGGGCTCGGTTTCTGGTGCGTGCCCCGTGATTTTTAACGCCAGATATCCTTTGACGGTTGCACTCACTTCCGAAGGTCCACCCGGATACATGGACCATCCACCATCAGAATTCTGGATCGATAACAGATACCGAGCCGCCTTCAGTGCCTTCTCACTTTGACCCTGGCCCAGATAAGCCAGGAGTAAGATATACTCCGATTCTAATATCGAGTCCCCTTCAAGTTCTGCACACCAATGGCCATCAGCCGCCTGAAGATCGAGCAGATACTGGCTTGCTCCATTGATCGCGTGGTTAAGGGCCACCGATTTCAACACGTCATCAAACATCATCGAGTTTTGCTCGTCATACTCGACATGTTTCACCTGCGAAGGTTGATCTTTGCGGTAGATACGAGAACGACCATGTCCGCCTGATCCCTCGTCTCCTGGCTGCTGAAAAAAATTGTGAGAATCGTTGTCCTGGTATCGTCCCGACATGTTTTCGTCCTGACACATTAAAACCTGACTGCCTTAACCTCTGATGGCCATAAATCTCGTCTAACAGCCCGTTGATTTTCTCAATGGGCTACTTGTTTCCAAGGGTGGAATCAACAAAAACGCCCGGTTTCAGGCGTTTTTGGAGTGTTGACTATCGACACGAAGTCGAATTTCAACAGGCCACTAAGTATCACTCAACCTGAATGCTGGCGAATTGTGATCAATGTCTCCCCTTGCGCCTATCCCGTTTTTATTGTTCAAGCCAATGGGGCAATTATTTGTAAATCTCCTGATCATCTTTACTTCGCGTCTGCTTCCAGGTGTTCGCCACTCTCAAAAACGCATAAAAATCATACACACCATGTGCAATCACGGCAGGCAACAGATTCCTCGGCCCCAAGTCCTCGCCGAGGATCTCTGAAACGAGTAGCCAAAACTGATCCACCCCCGTCAAATACAGCCCCGCCAATCCTGCCAGCAAGACGTACCACACACTGATTGCATGCATCATTCCAAAACCAAGATTGACCACAATCGCGGCCCACGCCAAGCCCCACCATCCCGTCAACATGGTCTGCATGGCTCCCCGAAACAGCAATTCTTCTCCAATCCCTGCCGTGAGACCAATCAGCAAACTTAGTCCCCAACCGGCACGACTTAATGGCCTTCCTAAAACGGTCAACAACACCTCCCTGTCATGTCGGAGTGTCGGCGGATTCCAACGCCATAGCCACTCAAAACAACCGACCATCGGTAGCACCGCCAGGATCCCTCCCCCCACTGACCACCACGACCACACCACCCAGTCACCTATCTTCAGTCCGAATACCCACGATAGACACACCGCGATCAGCACCAGCGTCACTTCCGTCACCATTCCCCACACAATCAGTCCACGCAAACTCAACGACAGATCGTGTTCTTCAACTTCCAATTCGGCATCTCCAGCATCGACGATTCATTATTCAAAAGCCGCACATTCGGCATCTTGATCCAGTCTCACACAAACCCATTAACCCTGACCAGATCAATTTTTAACAAGTTTGTAAAACCTCTCGGACGATAAACCACTTACAACAGGGGAAAACACGACACAGTCCCCCAACACCGTGTTGGGTCTCGACTGCTTCTCCTGACCTCTTGGAGCATTGCTGGTGGCGCCTCCCCTCAAGCCCCCAGCAATGCTTTTTTATTCCTGACACAAACCTGCCGCTTCTTCCGCGTCGTCTCCTCCTCCCAGACGCACAATTCAGGTTTGCTCATTATCTGTTTGACCCGGCATCACCGACAGGCGATAATTCAACTGTGGAGTTAAGAGATCTTCACCAGCACCATGCCGGCTATCTTAATCATGTCGGTTGTCTCGAAGGAGTAGTCCATGTCCGTAGTCGATCATTTCTCCCGCTGCGCATTGTGCGCCGTATTTACGTTTGTTGTCTTTTCAACAACCGCATTGTCTCAAGATCGTTACGGATATTCCCGCAGCGGGTATTATGGCCATTCGCATCGCTCGTGGGGGATCTCGGGCGGATACACCGGAGGCCGAGACGACGGCTTCGGCTCACGTGGCTATCGCCAGTATCACTACAACGTCAATGTCCCTCCTGTCGCGACCTATGGCTATGGTTACGGATATCAGAATCCAGGTTATGGGTATGGTTATGGATATCATAACCAAGGCTACGGCTACGGCTTTAACCAATATAATCCCTATTCCTATTACGGGCCATTGGGCTATTCCGTACAAACGGCTCCACCCAACATTTCCATCCTCACCCCCGGCGACTTCTTAAACGGAGTGAATAACCTAGGACCATCCTCCCGCGGATCAATCCCAAATCTCGACGCCTACGCTGCCGAGCAGGCTCGCCTGCAGCAACAGCAGGCGTGGTCACAGAATAATCCCGATTTCGATATTCCCCTGCCCACATTGCCATCCAACGACCATCAAAGACAGGCCGCCACTCGTGAAATCGAACAGGGCAAAGCACTCCTCGCCATGCAGCAATATCAGCGTTCGCTGGCCAAGTTCAAACTCGCCGTCCAAAACGCCCCCGATCTCCCAGAACCATATTTTTGTCTCGCTCTCAACTATATCTCGATCAATCACCCCGACAAAGCTGTCGACATGATCGAGCGCGGTTTGCGTCAAGATCCCACTTGGCCTTTTGAGCACGGCGTCTACGAAGGAGGACTGGCTCGGTTTTACGGCGAACAAAATATTGCTGTCATTCAGGAACTCAAAAGCCGGGTCGTGGAATGGACTCACGAAGATGTTCGCAATCCTCAAAGGCTCTTCCTTCTGGGATTCGTTCTTATTCTCGAAGGCGATTACGACAAAAGTCGCCTGCTGATCGAGACTGCAGGACAACTCAACGGGATGACGACGTCCATCGCTGCTCTCCTCCAAGGACTCGATCAAGCACCCGCATCCGTAGTGGTCAGCCCAGGGGTAAATCAATCTTCTCCCGACAACTCCTCCCCCGAACTGGCACCTGCACCACAATCAAACTCATCGACACCGACCGGAACATTCCCCGAATTCTCGACTCCGACAACCAATCCTCCCTCCACCACGACCGATTCCTCTTCAACGACAACTGTCCCGGAACTCGCCCTCCCTCCACTTAATGAACCAGAGTCGGATCAATCGCCACCTCGTCTTCTTCCACCACTGCCCGATGCCAACTAGGGGGCATAGAACGACTGAGGAATCAAAAAGCCGATAACGGTTGAATTGACACTGCCGTCTGCCCCCGTTAGTTTGAGATTCTGACTATTTCACACATCCGTTGATTGGCTGTTGTTCATGAATCTGGCGAATGTTCCGTCAACTCCTCCGCCCCGACGGATTCTCGCGACATTATGTACCTACAACGAAGCGCTCAACCTGAAACCCATGGTCGAGACCATCTTCGAATTCGTTCCGGATTTGGACATCCTCATCGTTGACGACAATTCCCCCGACGGCACCGGACAAATCGCCGATCACCTGGCTCAGACGTATTCTCAAGTCAACGTCATGCATCGTCCGTCAAAGTCAGGCTTGGGGACCGCGATTCGCGCAGGACTGACCTATGCCTGTCAACACAACTACGATCTGGCCATCGTCCTCGACGCTGATTTCAGCCACCACCCCAAATACCTTCCCGACCTGCTCAGCGTCATGAAGACCGCAGATGTCGCCGTTGGGTCACGCTACGTGACCGGCGGAGGCGTTGTCGGCTGGACTCTCTGGCGTCACATTATGAGCCGCTCGATCAATCGATTAGCTCAAGTCTGTCTGGGCCTCTCAACGAAAGATTGCAGCGGTTCCTATCGTTGTTACTCAGTCAACACATTGAACCGAATTGACTTCAACAAATTCAAAGCCACCGGCTACGCGATCCAGGAAGAACTGCTTTATCGCTGCAAAGTCGCCGGAGCCTCTTTTCGTGAAGTCCCAATCGTTTTTGAAGATCGTGTCCGCGGGAGTTCCAAAATCAACACCAAAGAAGCGGTCATGGCGGTCTGGTTGATCATTCGCTTCGGCTTCAGCCGATTATGCGGCGGTTCGCCATAAGGCGTGAGCCCCCCCACATCGATCAGTTTCTCAATCGTGTTCGCGACGATACCGCGCTGCCAATTGCGACCACCAAGACCCTGATGGCTTGGTCTCCTGTCCATCAACAGATTCCCCCAACACAACTGGGTGAGGTCGCCTTAAGACGGTGAAAGATAACACCAGCAAGAGCGCTGCGGTGATCAATGTCAGGCCTCTGAGTGTTGGTTCCTGCGACCAGGGACGCAACAGCCCCAGAAGTTTTAACACCATTGGATCAAGTTCGGGAGCGGACACTGTCGACTTCGGCTTGCCAATCAGACGCGGATCGAGCATCAATTCCGCAGGCAGTGAAAGTGTCTGTGCGTTCTCGGATGCTTTTTGCTTTTGCCCAAAGACAACCGCAGCCACCTGCTGACGAAACTTCGGATCGCTGGCCATCGCCTGCTCCAGAGTTTCAAACTGCTGACCCTGGGCTTCCAATTCGATTAAAGCGACTTGATTTTTATAATAAGTCTGCTGATCAATGGCTAATTGGTGCCCTTTGGGAGCCAACAACGCCACAGCGACAAGCAGGACCGCTGCAAACGAGACCGGCCAAAAAGACAGTTCTAGTAACGAAAATGATTCACGTTGAGATGTCGACATCATCACAAATCCGAAACAGACACAATTTTCGACTTCTCATAAGTCATTCCCACACCTCTGACAAGACGAAACCTCTTCATGGCCACTCATCGTGTAGACTTGACACTCACTCACCTTCTGCTTTTTGCTTCCTTTTCCCACCCGCGTTCTCCAGTTGTGCCACATAAGCTGCCATCGCATCCTTATCATTTCGCGACAAAAACACGGATAGCAATGGGTCTCCAAGCTCTTCCAGTTTCGATTTCATCAGCATTTGCATGTCTGCTAATACGCTTTCCATGCCTTCAACTTCAACTAAGTTGTGTAGACAATCAGGGTCAAGTTCCACGTCATAAAGTTCCTCCATGACCCGATGATCAATCAACTCCAGACGAGCGGCAATTCCCAAGTCGATTTTTGCCAACTCCTTCATTCGTCGATATGTCGATGTCCCCTGAGTCGCGGTTTTCATCACCCGTTTTCCATCCGACCACGGATTGAACAGATACAAATATTTTTTTGTCTGCACACCTCTCATCGGGTCTTCAGAATGCCCAAAGTTAAATGAATACGATTTGAAAACCACCTCACGCCCACTCTGGGAATTCCCCGATAGCAAACTTGCAAAACTCTTTCCATCCTGACGAGCTGGTGGCTGGATTCCAAATACCTCCAGAATCGTCGGTAAAAAATCGACGGCCGAAACCATATGCGTATCATCAACCGCTCCCGCGACAGTCAACCCCGGCACTGAAATCACTAACGGCGTGTGTGTGCTGTGATGGTATAGCTGCGTCTTGGCAAACGGCAAAGGCATTCCGTGATCAGAAAAAAACATGATCATCGTCTCTTCACGCGCCCCCACTCCGTCGAGTGCTTTCATGATCGATGCAAACGCATCATCTGCTCGTCGAACCGAAGAATAGTAATGTGATAACTCCTTGCGACTGACTGGATCATCAAACAAAAACGCCGGCACCGGAACGTCGTGTGGCGTGAATACACGACTGGGCACATGGGGATCATCAACCGTCACACCCCCTTTTCCTTCTGCATAAAACGGCTTGTGAGGATCGGAGATATTGATTACCAGACAAAAGGGCTTGCCTGCCTGTCTGGCGGCTTCGATCCCCGTTTTCGTACTCTCTCCATAAGACGACGGATCTTTGATGTGCAACTTTCGCCCCGAATCCGATTCATCGAGCACAAGATCCCAGCCGTAAGGTAAATAAGGCGTTGAATGACTGACCTTCCCGCGTATCGCTGTGAAAAAGCCCGCTTCTTTCATCAGATCCACCAAGATCGGATGAGTCGCTTTCTTGTTTTGTACGAAACTATCGACCCCATTGTGGTGCGGATACAGTCCCGACATAAACACATTGCGCGATGGCATGCAGTTTCCTACCACCACATGTGCCCGCTTAAAACGCAGGCTTTGCATGGCAAAAGCATCAATCTCTGGGGTCGCCTCTGGTAAGACGCCGTCAAAGGCCCCGATCGAATCAGCACTCATGTCATCCACGGTCACTACGAGCAGATTTTTAGGCTGTGCAAACGCCACGGTGCACCGTCCGCCGAAACCTATCTCTAACACGACAACCAAACTCACCAGCATGAATGCTCGCATCAGGCCCTCACTTCAGTTGTTTGATTACTTACTTTCGACAAATTCCGCACCATAGCGGCTGGCCATTTCGATTTTGATCCGGGCACGTTCCTGATCAATCAGGTTCCAGATTTTTTCTCGCTCAGCGGCCCCTTCGCTGATCGCTTGTGCCTGGCGCGTGCGAACCTGAGCCAGATTCGACTGGACCTGATAACTCGGCATCTTTCCGCCCACGACCCCCCAAGGACTGACGGCGCCCCAACCCGGATCATACTGAGTCTGATACGTGATTGTTTGCTCTTCAGTATCGACAGTCATCGCCACACCTCTCAGCGAAGACGCCAGCGCCCGCAGATTGGAAGCAATTTTTGCAGCCGATTCAAGAAGATCGGGGTCGACATTTTCATACGGCAAATCCACCATTTTCTGGGCATAACGATCATGATAGGTTGCAGTCTGCACGTAGTTGGTCGCCCGACGATTTGCCCTGGCCAGATCATCAAGCATCTGGTTGACGGAACGAAAATTCTTCTGACTGGCTGCATACACGAGGTCAACAGAAGATTTCTCGGGAACTCGTGATGAAGTACTCCCCTCACCGGTTCGGGTCTGGGGGCTCGTTCCAGCCGTCACCAACATCTCCGCCGACTGTCCAACGGGATGCGGCGCCAGCCACAATGATAACAGGTGACGCAAGCTGACGGGTGAAAGAGTAAACTTCGCCGTCGCTGTCTTGCCATCAATTTCAAAAACCAGACTGCTCATTTCATCGAGCACCAGTTCACGCTCGGTCATGATTTCACGAAACAGTTTCCCCAGCCAGTCGGCAGAGATGTTGATATCGCGCGTCGTGGTGATTTTCAGCGTCGCCTGTGTTGACGTCACCGACATCGCAGTCAGCGTGACCCCCTCCAGCGACGTCAGAAAATCTGTCAGCTCCGCCGACTGCTCTGTATTGGCTGACTCTCTCCAAACTTGCTCGAT
>JBGSVC010000249.1:0-3676 GCA_041753175.1 Planctomycetaceae bacterium | reverse complement strand
GCTGTTGCCGGTCATGACCTGCGAGATAAAGCGGGCCTTGGTCTCGAGGGCCTGCCACATGTAAGCATCGAAGCTGCCTTCCGTGACGTAACGATAGATGGAGACTTCGGGGTTCTCATTTCCCTGCCGTAAAATGCGACCATCCCGCTGTTCGACCTCCGCCGGTTTCCAGGGAGCATCGAGGTGATGCAGGGCCACTAAGCGTTTCTGGACGTTGGTGCCGGTTCCCATTTTCTGCGTACTGCCGATCAAGACCCGCACCGCACCATCGCGGACTTTCTTGAACAGAGCCTGCTTTTTCGCATCCGACTCTGCTTCTGACATCGAAGCGATCTGGTCGCGCGAAATGCCCCGTGCCGTCAGCTTGCCGATGATCTCGGCATAGGGCGCATAACCCCAGGGTGTCGGATTGACCCCGATATCCGCGAAGATCATTTGCGTCCCACGTCCCGCCGCTGAACGGTTGAAGAGATCGGTGACCGTCTCGACGAGCCGGTTGATTTTCGAATGCGGAAAATCCGCAGCATGGCCGTCCAGCATCCGGGCGTCCGTGGCCAGTTTGCGACCATCCGTCGTGATCGCCAGGGCATTGTCGATGCGCGGATCGATCTTCTCGGAGCGGACACGTTCATAACGAATGACGAGTGCTTGTTGCAGATCCCGTTGCTCCTGGGACATGGGGCAGGCGATGATCTGCGGTTTGTCGCCTTTGAGCCTGGTACGCGGCAGGTTCAGCATCGGGGCCGTCTGGACATCCGCAAATGCCCGAAACATCTGCTGGAGTTCGGGCAAATTCGTAAACTTTGCGAAGCGGGAACGGGGACGCAGCCCACTTCCATCGGGCGTGATCTCCATCGCGTCGACCACCTCCCCAAATGTCGATGCCCAGGCGTCGAAGTGCTCGATTCCCCTGCTGCGCAAGCCCGCCGGATCGAGAAAACGTTGGAGTGTGTAAAGCTCCATCATCGTGTTGCTGATGGGAGTTCCCGTGGCGAATGTCACGCCATGGCCGGGATGCTTTTGGTCCAGGTAATGAGCCTTCATGAACATGTCGAATGCGCGTTCGCTGCCCCCCGTCTGAATCCCTGCAACGCGGTCCATTTTCGTCGGAGTTTCCAGGTTCTTGAAATAATGGGCTTCGTCAATGAACAGGTGATCGACACCCAGTTCATCAAAGACCAGCCCATCATCCTTCTTCTCCTCAGCCAGCAGATTCTTGAGTTTCTCAGCGCGGGCAGCTTTTTGCTTCTCGATGGTCTTGATGAGGTTGCGGGATGAGCCGCGCCCGATGGCATGCTCGATGAGCAGTTGGTCGTAGACTGCGATTTGCTCCCGCAGAAATTGTTCCTGAGCCTTCCGGGACATGCCGATGCGTTCAAAGCTGGAATGCGTCACCACAATACCGTCCCACTCGCCACTGGCAATCCGGGCCGTCAGGAATTTGCGTCGCTCGCGGGTGAGATCCTCCTTGGCGGCGATCAGCAACTTCGCGTTCGGATAGAGCTGCAAAAACTCTCGGGAAAACTGTTCCAGCAAGTGATTGGGGACGACATACATCGGTTTTTTGATCAACCCGGCCTGCTTCATCTTCATGCCGGTGGCAACCATCGTGAATGTCTTCCCGGCTCCAACACAGTGGGCCAGGAGGGTGTTCCCCGCACACATCCCCCGCCAGATGGCTGCATTCTGGTGGGGCCGCAGGGTGATCGACTCGTTCATCCCCGGATAGGTGAGGTGCGAACCCTCAAACAGGCGGGGCCGCAGGTTGTTGTACCGGTCGTTATATAGTCGCACCAGGCGCTCTGCGCGATCGGGGTCTTGAAAGACCCATGCCCGGAATTTGTCCTTGATGAGCTTTTGCTTTTCGCGGGCGGAGAGCGTTTCCTGCTGGTTGATGACCCGCTCTCCCAGGTCGAGGGTGTCATAGATCGTGGGGGATTTCATGTTGAGGGCCAGCTCCAATAGCCAGGTTCCGTTGGCCCGCTGCGTTCCGTAGTCCACCGTCGCGGGGACGGATCTGTGGGCCTCGTAGCTGGCCTCCAATGACCAGACTGCCTCCTGAGGCAGATGCCGGACCGGCACGGCGGCGGGAGGCACTCTGAACAGATCCGCTGCGAACTCCTGAATGTCCTGTTCCGGAATCCAGGGTGCGCCCAGATTGGCATCGATCTCTCCGGGCAAAACATCCTCTGGCTGAACCGCCAGGAGCGCACTGACATTCCGGATAAACGGCATCCCCGCCGCGTGAGCGGCTTTCAATTTGTCACGGACATTTCCCGAAAGGTAGACGTCCGAAGTCTGCCACTGCTGCTCTTGCGGATCATAAAAGATGAAATCGCCCAGTTCCTCGATGACCTGTGCGGCATTCTGGCCATACAGGCAGGAGATGAATTCGATATCGACTTTGCCTCGCTGATTGAGCGCAACAAGCAAACCCTCAGCCGCCGAAGTCACATGTGTGACGGGAGGAGCTTTTCCAACGACGTCCCGGTGAAAAATGGCTGTTCTGGTGGCTGTTCCAGTCGTTTCATCGTAGTCTTCCAGCGACATCACGAGCATGGCGTCCGGGTCTTCTCGGAATTTGACGAGATTCGGCATCCGGCGGATGGAGGTGCCGTCCCGGCTGTCATGCAAGGTCGTCTTGTTGATCGGACCGTAAATCATGGTGAAGCGGTCATAGGTGCTGTTGAGATCCTTCCGGGCCAGAAGTCGCTGTTCCTGGGGCCAATTCTCGTTCTGGGACCGTAGGACAACTCGCGCCCGATCGCGCAGACCAATCAGCGCGGCCAGACGTCTCCCGATGAGGGTGCCATCGGCACGCAGAGTTGTGCCCCCATAAACGACCGGTACTCCACCGCCCCCTTGGATTTGATGGATCACCCGGTCCTCCCCCTCGAAAAAACTCCCCTCCTCCGTCGGCCGTTCCGTTGGTGGCAGAACAAATTGCTTTTGAGGGGGCGGAGGTCGGGCGGACTGCGGTGAGGAAGCCAATAATGCGAACTGCGGTAACTGACTGATGGCCTGCGATAACTGGTTGGCCAGATCCCCGTGGCTGATCAGGCTGTACCCATCCTTATAAAGTGTGTCCTTGATGGACCAGGTGCCCAGCACCATGTGTGGCGCGTGATGAAAGTAGCGATTGATGGTCACCTGCCGTCCTTCGATGGTGAGCGGTGCCACTTCCCGCCAGTCGGGATCGACATGCTGGGCCGGTTCGCCAGAGGCTCGTTTTCGCAGGAAAACAATGTCGGTGACAACGGATGTTCCCTCCTGCTGGAAGGCATGCGAGGGCAACCGCATGGCCCCCACGAAATCGGCCTGATCCGCCAGGTAATCGCGTATCGCGGCATTCTGCTTATCGAGGGTGTAATGTGAGGTGACCAGAGCGAGAATGCCGCCGGGCCTGAGCGCATCGATCGATTTGGCAAAGAAATAGTCGTGCAGCGCAAATTTCTGTCCGCGATGGTTGAGCTTCAGATCCGAGAACGGGACGTTGCCGATCACGGCATCGAGTTGTCCCTCCGGCAATTGCGTGTCCTGAAAACTTTCGATGCGAATGTCCTGCTGTGGAAAAATGGCTCGGGAGATCCGACCGGAAATGGCATCGAGTTCCACACCGAGGAATCGCTGGCCTGGCTGGCCATAAGCGAGAAATCGGCCGATGCCGCAGCCGGGT
>JBGSVC010000248.1:0-6523 GCA_041753175.1 Planctomycetaceae bacterium | reverse complement strand
ATCGAAATTAAAGAACATGCACAGATCCGAACGCCGCGTCACTTGCAGGCATTACGGATGTTGTGCCGGAGTCAGGGTGTCGGTTTCGCGGAAGCGACCAAAGTGCTGAGAATAGAAGCAGGGGAGGAGGGGCGCTGGCTGGTCGTCACGACGGGGGGGCAAATTAGTGCAAAGCAGGTGGTGGTGTCGGCGGGGAGTTGGGGCAATGATTTGTTGGCGCCGTGGTGGGGAGTGCCTGGCGAACGACTGCGGCCCATTCGTGGACAGATCGTTTTATTGAAGCGTGATGATCATGGGTGTTTCCCGATTCTGGAAGTCGATCATCGATACTTGGTCTGTCGTGGAGATGGACATGTGCTCGTGGGTTCCACGCTGGAGGATGTCGGTTTCAGACCGGTCACGACGTCATCGGGAATCGAAGAATTGCTGAATTTCGCCCATGGCGTATCGCCCGAACTTAAAAGGGCACAATTTGTCAAAAGTTGGGCAGGATTACGGCCTGCAACGAACGATGGACTGCCACTTCTCGGTGAGATCCCGAGAGCAAAGAATTTGTATGTTGCGGGCGGACATTATCGCAATGGAATATTGCTTTCACTGGGGACTGGGAGGGTGATGGCACAGGTGATGTGTGGGGAGAGTCTCGAATTTGATCTCGATGACTTTAGCGTCGGACGTTTTGCAGGAGTCAGGCCATGAGAGCAGTGGTGCAACGAGTCAAACGGGCGCGGGTTGTGGTCGAAGAGGAATGTGTGGGAGAAATCTCTGCTGGATTATTGGTCTTTGTCGGGGTTGCCAGGAATGATACGCCTGAAGACATTCTGCTGCTGAGTGAAAAAGTAGCAGGATTGAGGATTTTTGAAGATGAGCAGGGAAAGATGAATTTATCGGTGCTGGAGACGGGGGGGAGTGTATTGGTCGTCAGTCAATTTACACTCCTGGGCGATTGCAGAAAGGGGAGGCGGCCCAGTTTTATCGATGCCGCTGATCCAGAGAAAGGCTTGGCGTATTATGATAGTTTTGTTGCGGAGTTGAAGGGGAGGGGACTGAACGTTCAGACAGGAAGGTTTCGAGCCGAGATGCAGGTTGAACTGATCAATGATGGGCCTGTGACGATGTTGGTTGACTCGCAGCGTCAGTTCTAAAGAATTCGAGCCATCAATACAATGTGAACGTTTTCATCGTGTTGGTCAAACTGATCTTTCCCTAAAACAAGAGTCTGCTTTATAGTGACCTTTTATGTTGGCGGGAAACGACTCCAAATGCTCAGGGCCAGCGAGCCAAGGAGAACTGGTCTGGAATTGACCAGCGTTTTGAGTTCGACGCAGCTCATCAAATAGGAAACGGTCTCGACAGGGAAGTGAGATTATGGCTTACGATTTGATCGTGATAGGGATTTTATTATTTTCGGCGTGGCGTGGAGCGTCGAAGGGGATGATCTGGCAGTTAGCGACGATTGCCGGGATCATTGTCTGTTTTGTATTTGCGGAAACGGTTTCGGTGGCGGTCAGTCCCTTTTTAGGTATTGAAGCACCGTTGAATCGTTGGGTAGCGATTTTCGGGTTGTATATCGTCAGTTCGTTTGCAGCGTTTGCCCTGGCGCGGAGCCTGCGTGGTGGCCTGGAGAAAGTCAAGCTGGATGATTTTGATCGTCATCTCGGAGGAATCTTCGGTCTGGTCAAGGGTGTGGTGTTTGTGTTGGTGCTCAACTTTTTTGCAGTGACGTTAACTGAGCAAAGTCGAGAGATGGTCTTTCACTCTCAGTCCGGATATTACAGTGCCGTGCTGTTCCAACAGATTTCGCCTGTCTTGCCTGCGGAGTTGAAACAGGTCTTGGCGAAGTTCGAAGCTGAATTCAATCCCAACGCGATTGTCGAACACAATCGATTGCATCCGCAAGCTAGTCATCAACATGAATCCAATGAGATCCATCCGGCAACGCCTCAGGTGGGTGGGAATCCGGTATTGACGCCTCAGGAACTTGATCAGATTGTATCCCAACTCCCGAATATGTTTGGCGCCGACTTAAATAATCTGGTCCGTCAGGCGATTGAAAATACCAGTCCTGAGAATCGTCAGGAATTGATCTCGCAGTTGAAAAGTGGTGTTCCCAGTGCCATGCGACAAGTCGCCACAGACTGGCTGAATGGAAAGCCAGCAGCGTCTCCTATTCCGGTGTCGACTCAGCAATATGATCAACTGGTCAATGAAATTGCGAGCGTGTATTCGAATTATCCGGCTGCACAGAAGTTGATTGTCGATGAGATCAAGCTGACATTGAAAGCGTTGCCAACAAATGTTTCGATCGGAGTCCTGGAAGATTGGAAAGCCGATATTCAAGGGATTAAGCCCGATCCAGATCCAAACACGACGGCGGCTACATCTTTAGATCAGAGGATCGCTTATCAGGTATCGCGTGCACGGGTTGCATTTGGATCGCTGGATCAGCAATTACAGGATCGGATCAAATCACTCTTTACAAAATGAACTCAAGTGAGCGCTATTTAAAGTATGATACAGGTGGTCATTGTTGAAATGGTCTCCCCGTAGATGTCTTTCACCATTAAACATCATGCAGGGCAGGGGAGTATGAAACTCTTCTGCTCTGATTTGTTGAGGTCCTTATTTTTGCTTGAGAAAAAGTTGATAGTCTGCATAGGCTTTTGCAGCCAGGGGATCATTCATGGTTTCGTAGGCCTTGTACCTGAGTGAGAGATAGTGTTCTTCCCAGATCGGGTTGGGTTCAAACTGTCTGAAGACTTTTGAGAGTGATTCATAGTCACCCGTAACAGCAGCGACATCGATCGCATAGTAGAGCCGTTCAATGTCAGAAAAATAGACTGCGAACGGGTCGAGTAGAAGCTTGAGAAAGGGAGCGCACAATTCTGGACGTTCGCTGGCGATGGCTTTGGTGTAATCAATCAGGACTTTATTGAAGATGGGATGGAGCCAGGGCTGTTTATGGAGATATTCAAGTGTTGAGACCAAGCTGGCGACGGCTTGCTCGTATTTTTTCTGACTTCGAAACAATGTCAGTCGAACACAGTTGGCCTCATGAGGAAATTGGGATTCCACGGGTGCCAGAAACTCCAAAGCTTTTTCATCCGACTGCATGGCATACGAAAACGCCGCGATGAGCTTGAGCATGGAGACATCGGGAACCAGTTCAGGCGTGTGCCAGATAGTCGTGACCGTTTTAAAGTCATTCCGATCAAAGGCTTCAAAGGCTTTGAAATCCTGACGCCCCTTTTCATCGAGAGGATAACTGACGACATCTTTAGGTTTATCGTTCAGGGAGCCGATGTAATTCATGTAGACAAGTTGCCAATCGACCTGTTCAGCAGAAGAGACCCTTGCTCGGGAGTCGTTCAGTTCGACTGCCAGATTCCGAAGCTTGAGTTCGATGAGCAGATCCTTCTTGCCAAGACTTTTGGCGAACCCATATTCCAGAAGATTTCGATCGTCGGTATTGATAAGGTCAGGAAACGTGTTTGAAGACGACTCGTGAAGTTTATTGCCAGCCACAAAGTGAGACAGGAAGCCTTCAAGAGAATGCGTGTACCAGGTCGCGGCCATGGCTTGCTGGACCACATCGAACTGAAGACGTTGGCGGATGGATTCCAGGTCGTGAGTGCGCTTCGTGGGGGAGCCGATGAGCAGGAGATCGCCTGAGAGCGTCTTCCAGATTTCGTACTCTGGAAAGACACGCCTGAAGCTGTTGATAACAATCCAGATCGTTTCGATATCGACTTCGTATCCTTGAAGCCATTGAATAAAGTAGCCGTCGTCTTTGATTTTTCGTTTGGCGGCCTGATAGAAATCGTGTGTCCAGAGATTGGCGACCCCGATGCGATAGGGGTTTGAAGGTTCGGAAAAGATGATGTCGTATTTTTGTTGAGAGGTGAGAAGGATCTCGCGGCCATCGGTGTAGATCCGATTGACTCGGGGATTGTTCATGACATCCCAATTAATCTCTGAACAAAGACGGGCCATATTGTCGACGGCTGGTTCCATTTCTGCGACATCGACATTCTCGATGCCGGGGACTTGAGCCAGCCATCCAGCACTCTCGCCGGTTCCCAGTCCAATGACCAGGCAGTTTTTAGGATCAGGATGCAGGACGGCCCCAACGAGTGTCGACATAATTTGAGTTGCGGCGTCCCCGACGGAAGAGCCATCTGATTTTCCATTGATGTAAAAAGCCAGCGAGTTGCGGGTATTGATCCCCAGAGAGGCTTCCTGTCCGTCTTCCTCATAAATCCATCCATCGCGATGCGCGTAGAGCCATTGAAGGGTATCGTTGGGGTTGGTAAATTCCGCAGCAACATTCCGGCCCGCTCCAATACTGGAATGTCGCCAGGCAGGCGTTGGTCCGATAAAAAAGAGATTGAGCTGACTGTATAAAGCCAGTAACACGGGGAGAGCGAATTGGCGTCGGGCAGGGGAGTAGAGCAGAACTTTCCAGATGGAGAGCACTCCCAGAAGGGCAATCAACAATGTCATCAATTGCCACGCGCCTACGGCTCCCAACAGAGGAATGATGCCAAAGCCACCGACCAGCGAACCGAGAATCGCCCCCAGGGTGTTGGCAGCGAACGCATATCCGGTTTGGGAACTCAGATTGGAACGTCCGTCGCCCAGTAAACTGATCAGAAGTGGAAATTGCAATCCGCTGATCACTGAGACAGGGAACACGACGAGCGCAGATATCAGAAACCAGCCGGGAAGAAATGCGGCGATTGATTCTGCCTCGGTTGGTCGCAGCAAGACAGTCCAGATAGCGATTCTGTCGCCGAGCATGATGGGCAAAGCCAGGAATGCAGCTTCCAGTCCACACGCGATCGAGAAAAGAAAAAGCTGTCGACGGCCCATGAACGACGTAAATTGATGAATCAGGCTCCCCAGGCCGATGCCTAACAGGGCGACACTGAGAATGATGCCGAAGGTGTAGGTCGTTCCTCCAAGAAGTGGTGCGAGCATCCGAAACCAGATCTGCTCCATCACGAAAAAGACGAAGCCGAGGGTCGCTGCGGAAAAGTAGATAAAGAGAGTGGAGGGATTCAGCCAGGCATCAATCTGAGATGAAGGAATGTCGGGAAACTGTGGATCAAGTGAAGAGGATTCGGAAGCCACTGGCGAACGCTCAGCAGACCCGGAGGGTTCGTCGATGGGAGTTTCATAGCGCGATGAAAGGCTCCAGGCCAGCGTGGAGACTCCGAGATTCATGACGACTGCGAAGAACAAAGAGTAGGTGATGCCCAGATTTTCCAACAGGAGGAATGTCGTCAGCAGAGTGCCAACGACCGCCCCCAATGTGTTGAAGCCATAAACAATCGCGAGCGATTTGCGGTGAATATCCTTGCGTGACGTAGCAGCCTTGGCAGCAACCGGGAGCGTGCCACCCATGAGCATCGTAGGAATCAGCAAAACGACAGATGCCAATGCGAGCCTGACAAGTGTCGCCGGCCAGAACCCCAGCGTGGCTTGTCCACCCAGCGAGGTGTAGAGTTGACGAGAGAGGTCTATCAACCACGGGCTCAACAATGCAGTTAATGCGATCCCTAACTCGAGGATGGCATAAACTTTCAAGGGCTTCGTGACTCGATCGGCCCAGCGTCCGACGATCGCGTTCCCCAGCCCCAACCCGGCCATAAAGATCGCCAGTACCGCACCTGTCGATGCAGTAGCACCGCCAAAGATCAGACGAAACTCGCGCAGCCAGACCACTTGATAGATCAACGCACACAATCCAGATGCAAGGAGAAGCAAAGCAACCGGATAAGGATTGAGTTCGGCTGAAGGAGGAGTGCTGATGCGAGATTGCGATTTTCGATCTGCCATGTCAGCGTTCATTTTGGACTTGGAATTCATCCAGTCTCTTTCCAGGAAGAAGGGGGGAAAATCGAAGTGACGTGAAATGAGTGGAAACGCCGTCAGAAAGGATTGGAAAGGAGAATTCAGGGGCGAAAGTTAACATAACAGACATTATCAGACGTTCGCGAGAGCCTTTCTTACAGGCTGAAAACACGACCCAAGGCTGAGGGATGCCAGAGTATAGAACTCATGTCGCCTCCTCTTCGACCGTTTCTATGAACTGTCCAAGCTTTCGAAACTTGTCGTAGCGACGTTTGAGGATGTCACTTCGTTTCGTTTTGGACAGTTGCTTCAGACTTGCAAGGATGGCTTGTTTCAAAGAAGCAGCGGTGCTGCGTTGATCACGATGAGCAGCACCCAGTGGCTCGGGAACAATCTCGTCAATGACTCCGAGTTTCAGCAGATCCTGGCTGGTGAATTTCAAAGCGCGGGCCGCCTTATCGGCATGCTTGGGATGCTTCCAAAGAATTCCCGCGCACCCCTCCGGACTAATGACTGAATAGTAGGCGTATTGGAGCATAAGAATGTAATCGCCCATCCCGATTCCCAAAGCTCCGCCGGACCCCCCTTCCCCAATCACTGCGCAGACAATTGGAGTTTCAATGCGAGACATCTCGCGTAGGTTAAAAGCAATCTGGTAAGCCTGACC
>JBGSVC010000247.1:0-2608 GCA_041753175.1 Planctomycetaceae bacterium | reverse complement strand
CGACTCCGTGTGAATTTTCAACAATTCAAAAACGCCGAAATCAGGCGCGTTGATGGTTCTATTCTTTGAATCAAGCAGTCGAAGGATTTTTATGATGATCCGTTAATAGGGTCGCTGCATAGGTAACGATTCAATGTCGAGGATTTGTGCTCGCGGCAACGAGAGATCAATCAACACGGGATACTGGGTTTGACGGTAAGCAATATTCCCTGCGGCATCTCTTGCTGTTAAACGGAAGTAGAGTTGATTAGGAGTCCCCTGATTGACGGTCCAGACATACTGTCCGGTGTCTTCATTCCATCCTGTTAACGGCTCCCAGGGCCCTTCAGGATTTCCGGCATAACTCAATGAAATTGGGCGTTCCATGAGCATGGCATCAGCGACTTTCCAATTGAGAGTAATCTGATTCATGAACTGTTGTTGCCCTTGTTGCGCCGTCAGAGATTCGACTTGAGGCGCGGTCTGGTCAACCAAGACTCGAATGGCTGGCTGATCTCCTTGTCGAGGAGGCATGGCGGCTGATCCGACGCCGCTTTTGGCGCGAATGGCAAACCCGTATTGGCCGTCCTTAGGGACTTCGACTTCAAACGGACTGACTCGATCAGGATCCTCGCCATATCGCCACCATTGTTGGCCTCCGTCGGCTGTGATAAACAGTTCGACACTACTAATCCCTGATGGCCCGACATCTTCGAGGCGATAATCGATCTGGAAGCGGCTGGAGTTCACCATCTTCACTTTGGCAGCCATCGAACTTCCCGATGCGGGATATCCATGTCCGGAATATTGTTGTCCGGAATATTGTTGTCCAGAATATTGTTGAGTGCCATAAGTACCAGTGGAATAATTGTCGCTCGGAGCGGGTGTCGGGTATCGCCCCTGCATAATTTCGGGGATATTCCCATCGTTGGAAGACACAAACTGTCCTGGGCTGGCAGGCGACTGAACAGCGTAGGGTTGCACACCGCCAGACTGCTGAGAACCAGGCCAGACGGGAAGATCCTGAGCGCGATCGGAAGGAGAATTCTGCATCGCGAGATTTCTGTGACCGGGCATCCCCGGAACAATGGTTGGTTGTGACATCGATCGTGAAGAAGCAGCATCGGGAGACATCGACGCATTTCCAGGTTGCATCATCGTTGGGGGAGACATGCGCGCCATTTCATTATGAGATGGTTACTCCGCGATGGGCTGTGTAAAATCGGGCACATAAGGCTTCCCGCCATCAGTCCCGGCTTGCTGAGTGACAAGGGACTTTTCGATGGTTGCTTCATTGCCAGCCTGATCTTTGACGCGCCCACGAACATCGACTTTACCAGCCTTGGCGACCGTCCATGAGGTCCGGCCGATTGACGAGGGAATAATATTTACCGGTTGCCACTGATTGGAAATCGGGTCTCGATATTCCAGCTGCAGAGTGCTGACATCGATATTGTCATCTCCAGCCGTCCAACTTAGATCTATTCTTCCTGGAGAGGATTCCTTCAGGATCAGCTCTAGGTTTGGCTTGAGAGTATCAATTTTGACGACCAATCCTGGTTCCATCATTTTGCCGTTGGGATGCAACTGACCTTGTTGATCGAGAGTTTTCACAGCAAACCAGAATTCGCCCTGTTTTTCTGCCTTGAATTCAAATTTCCCTTTTTTGGGTGGGACAGCCTGGAGCAAATTCCAGTTTTTACCTCGATCGTCAGAGCCATACAAATGGATTTCTTTGGCGCCTAAACGAGACATTTCTTCAGCATCAAAATGATAGGGGATACGGAATTGAGTGTTGTTGGTAAAAACAGGTTCTGTGGCCCACAAAGAACCCCCGAAGAGGCCCAGCCCGGTTGTCAGAACAGTCAGAATCCTTCTGGCTGTGCATCGCTTGAACGTCATTAGATTTCTCATTATTCCCCCATCTTCCGGGATGACATCATGCACTGGATTGGCCCCCAAGATGACCTTGAAGCCGAATATGCATCATGTCTGAAGTTAACTGCGTTCCGAGAGCCTGCAAACCCGGGACGGTCTCGGTTTGGTCTGTATCGTCCGTGACGATCGTAGCACTTGAAGCGATTCCCCTGACCATCTCCCGACGATGCAGGCCGGCCCTGAATGTCCGGCATCTCTTTCCTAACCTCTCAAGTCCAAGTACGATCGCCGTTGATCTTGTCAAACTTACAAGGGATGCCAACTACTTTAAGGAATGTTTACTGATGCTTAAAACGCTCTGCGTCTTTTGTGGATCACGCAGCGGACTTCGACCCGACTATGAAGCCGCGGCTGTGGAATTAGGGACGCACATGTCGCGTCAGAATCGTAGCCTGATCTATGGCGGTGGTAGCGTGGGACTGATGGGAAAAATAGCCGATACCTTGCTGCTCCAGGGCAGTGAAATCATCGGTGTGATTCCGGAGTTTCTTGCCGTCAAAGAATTGCTCCATCCCGGCATCACCGATATGCGTGTGGTCGATACGATGCATACTCGGAAAGCGACAATGGCTGCACTTGCCGATGGGTTTATTGCGATGCCGGGAGGATTCGGGACCTTCGAAGAACTCCTGGAAGTGATCACCTGGGCTCAACTTGGAATTCACAAAAAGCCGATTGGGCTCTTGAATGT
>JBGSVC010000246.1:0-18804 GCA_041753175.1 Planctomycetaceae bacterium | reverse complement strand
AAACGCCTGAAACCGGGCGTATTTGGAGATTCTATCCTTGGAATCCAACATCCCGTTAAAAAAAACAACGGGCTGTTCGTGAACGATATTTTTTGACTTTGGTTGAGGAAGTATTTGATGTCCAGTTCGAACCAGCCGCAGGAACAACGTCGTCCATCGACATTGAAGACCTATCAATCGAGGACGGTGCGGAATTGTTTGTTGAAGCTGAACGTGGGGCACTTTTTGAAAGTGTATGCCGATTGGCTATCAGTCTATCTGATTGTGATGGGGCTGGCGGTTTTATTTGTGAAGCTGAAATTTGTTGGACTGTGGCCGGGAGTGCTCTGGTTGTTTGTCGGATTGATTCCGTTGGCAATAGCGGCCTGGATGCATGCCCGTCGTGCTTTTTTTACTTCGCGTGAAGCAATTGCCTATGTGGATGAGCGACTGGGGGCTGGCGGGTTGTTGATGTCTCTTGCAGAACAGCCTGACCCGCAGTGGGAAGAGAAGATCGATATTCCGCGATCCGTGTGGCAACAGGCGGTGCCGTATTTGTATCCGAAACGGTTTTTGAAGTATGTCGTCCTGCCGATGGTGTTTGCCCTGGCTGCCTGTTTGATTCCCAGTCGGGACGTTTCTGCCAAACCTGTGGTGAAGAACTCTGTGGCTCAACAAGCGACGACTGAATTGCAAGCGATCCTGGAGACGCTCAAAGAAGAAAAACTGGTGGACAAAGAGAAAGAAAATGAACTTCAAAACGAGATTGAGCAGTTGATAGAAGAAACACGCAAGTCGCCATTAACGCATGAGAAATGGGAAACGCTCGAATCGCTCAAGCAGCAGATGGTCATGCAGATGCAGGAAATGGCGCTGCAATTGAGCAAGTCGGCAGCGGCTGCTGAGGCGCTGGAGATGATGGCGATGGATGAGACGAGTCTGACCGCCGAGCAGATCGAGCAACTGCAATCGGCAATCGGGCAGGGACTCGAAGAGCTGGCGAAAACGGGGAAAATGTCCAACGTTTCTCCGCAGATGAAAAAATTGATGGACAAAATGCAGAAAGAGGGAGAGTTCAAGCTCTCTGAAAATCCTTCGGAGCGCGAACAGACGCTCAAAGAGTTGCGTGAGTTTTTGGAGAAAGAGTGCAAGAACTGTCAGTCGGCCTGTGAAAAATGTCAGGGAGGCGACGGAGGGAATTGCGAAGGAGAGCAAGGCAAGGAAGGGTCTTCGGAAACCTCTTCGGAGAAACCTGGTCGAGGTGGCACCAATCGAGGTCGGGGAGATGCGGAATTAACCTGGGGCGACGACAACGATGAATCGGGTTTGAAGTTTAAGGAGACGGTCTTACCTCCCGGCTTTCAGGAAATGCCCAAAGAAGAAATCTATAAACTTGCGCGGACGGCACCCAATGAAGATGTCGCTGACGCTGCCCCTCGGGATGAATCTCGTGTCGTCGGGCCACAAGCGGGCAGTGAGAGTTGGAACCGAACGATCAAGCCTTCGCATCAGCGGGTGATTCAAAAGTATTTTCAGTCAGGACCGCGCAGTGAGTAAGGTCGGGAGAAAGTTCGTTCCCAGATCGACAACAATTTGAACAGGGTGATCACTCAGGCGTGGTCATCAAGCCAAACCCATTAGAAAATTTATCGATGTCAGAGAAACAACAGTTCGAAGAACGTCAGCATGAAGCACACCACTCCGGGCAAAAACATGCAGAGAATAACAGTGCCGAGAAAAGTCACTCTGAGCAACATCATTCTGTTGAGCCAATGACTTCGAGTCTGTTATCACCAAAGGATGTGGAACACGCCAAAGGGATGATTTCACAACTGACCGGTGGACTTTCCAAAGCGATCCTGGGACAACCGCGATTGATCGACTTGACGACCATCTGCATTTTGTCGCGCGGGCATTTGTTGCTCGAAGGTTTGCCAGGGTTGGGGAAAACAGAGCTCGTAAAATCGATTTCGAGTTTGCTGGGACTGTCGTTTCGACGTGTGCAGTTTACGCCGGATTTGTTACCCAGCGATATTTTAGGTGCTCCGATTCTCGAAGAGACTTCCGAGGGGCGGAGATTGCGTTTTCATCAAGGCCCGATTTTTGCCAACCTGTTGCTGGCTGATGAGATCAACCGGGCAACTCCCAAGACACAGTCGGCTTTGCTGGAAGCGATGCAGGAGCGTCGGGTGACAGTGATGGGGCAGACGCATGAATTACCCAAGCCGTTTTTTGTACTCGCGACACAAAATCCGATTGAACTGGAAGGGACGTATCCGCTGCCGGAAGCGCAGTTGGACCGATTCATGTTCAAGGTGAATGTGCATGGGGTTTCCAGTGAAACATTGGAGTCGATCATTTCACAACGACACCACGGCAAGCCTCCGGAATTGCAACCGGTCCTCGATGCGCATCAGATGAACGAGTTGTTTGCCTTGGTCGATCAAGTCCATCTGCCTCGGGCGGTGGCCAATTATATTGCGCGACTGGTGAATGCGACGCATCCTGAGCGTGAGGATTCGCCTGAGATCGTCACCAAGTTTGTGCGGTTTGGTTCGTCTCCGCGGGCAGCGATTGCGCTGGCGAGTTCTTCGCGTGCTGCGGCATTGATGGAGGGGAAACCAAACGTCGGGTTCGATGATGTGCGTCGGGTGGCAGAATCGGTGTTGTCGCATCGATTGATTTTGGATTATTCGGCGCGCATGGAAGGATGGACGACCGCGAAGATCGTCGATGCTTTGCTCAAGCAGATCTCTTCAGTGGCACGCGAGATCCCTGCCGATGTCGTGGGGTGAAATCAGTGTGTTGTCTTAACGTCAGGCGATTGATCGTCTGTGTGATCACGTTTCCAATATCAACTCTGGATGAGCTATGTCCTGGCAATTGAAACTCAGTGTGTTCCTAGTGGGAATGGTCGTGATGACGTGTTTGACGCCATCATTACCAGCCGCTCAAACGGTGACGCGCGAAAGCCGCGATGATATTGAACTGGTGTATTCGACAGACTGGATTGGTGGCCAGGAGGGTGGCTATCATCCGGTGCGGATTCAGGTGGGAAATCGAGGGCCGGCATGTCAGTTGACCATTCAGGCGACACGCTGGTTCGACGAGCCAGTGCCGGAAGTTTCGGAAACAATTGAGCTGGAGCAAAATGCGCGCAGCATCCTGACCCTCAATATTCCGATTGTCAAAGAGAACCAAAGTTATGCGATGAAGTTTTATAAAAATGGACGTCAACTACAAGGAGTTGGGCGCACATTTACAGTCCCTGCCAGTTCACAGGGGATACCATCTCCAAAGATGTTGATTATTCATCCGACGCAAATCGACTGGGCCAGTTTTGGATTGGCCAGTGAGACGTATCAAATGAAACAACAACACGTGATTCCGCATGGAGGAACGCCTCAGGAAGATGCGCTGGTCGTTGAGCCGGGGTTGTTGCCACGGCTGTGGCAGGGATATTTATCGTGTGATCTGGTTGCCATTGATCAGGCGACACTTGCGAAGCTCAAAAGTGAAGAGCGTGATCCGCTGGTTGAGTGGGTGCAGGCCGGTGGTCAGTTGATTGTCTTCAACGTGGGCCAGGAGGCCAGCCAGCGTCAGCAGCTCGACAGCTTGTTGGAGTTAGGTTCGCTGTCGGGGTCAGGTGATGCATGGTTGAATTATGAGATCGGTCGAGCCATGCGCGATTATATTATTGACAGTAGTCCTCAGGCTTATTCGATGGAAGGTAGCCTTGAGGGGGAGAGTCCTCAGGAGAATCCGCTGAACGCTCAGAAGGCCAGTTATCAGTGGTCGTATGACGATGCGATGTTGAAGCGTCAGCCAATAATGCTGGGGATGGCGTATGCGTTTGCCGGGAATCCGTTTGAAGGGACATACAACGACTGGGCGACGTTTTTATCATCGCTGCCCAATGATACGGTCAAGTCGTTTTCCCGTCTGGGTGTGGAGACGAACCAGGCGGCGAATGATTTTCTGGCATTTCTGATACCGAGCATTCGTAGTGTGCCGGTGGTGCCGTTTATGTTTTTGATCACGATTTTCAGTGTGGTGATTGGGCCGCTCAACTACATCTATTTTCAGCGACGTCGTCAGTTGGCGATGATGCTGGTTTCAGTCCCGCTGATTGCGGTGATGGCGAGTTTGTCGTTGGTGGCGTATTCGACGATCGCGCACGGTTTTGGGATCAAGGCGCGACTGCGAAGTATTACGTATCTGGATCAGTCGTTGCAGAAGTCGGTGACGAAGTCACGGGTTTCTTACTTTGCAGGACTGGCTCCCTCAAAGGGGCTGGTTTTCAGTCAGCAGACGGCGGTGTTGCCGGTGTGGCTGATGGATGGCGAGTTTAATAATGGGTCGGTGACGTGGGGAGATTCGCAGCGCTGGCATTCGGGATGGTTGAAGTCTCGGACGAGAACTCAAATGGTGTGTGTGACGCCTCAGGACCAGCGAGGCAGACTGGTGATCTCAGGAAACGGTGAGGATCGGATGAATGTGTCCAATGGTTTTGAATTTGATGTGACGCTGGTGCTGGTTCCCAATAAAGATGGGGAAATGTTTGTCGTACGAGATTTGAAGGCGGGAGATCAGGTGGAAGCCGAGAAGCTGGACGACTTCAAGAAACGCACAGGGATGAGCGGGACCGATTTAGTCGCGCTGCTGGAACCTTACGCGATGGAGGTCCCTGCGAATGTCAACACGGATGCGATTGGCGTAGGAAATATCTTTGGATCGCGCAGTTCCCGATATTATGGATATCATGTCGATGCGCAGCCGTCGTATTATTGCAATTACAAAGAGAGTCAACTGGAGTCGACGTTGCAGGGCTGGAAAACGGCGTTGAGCACAGGAGCCTATCCACCAACTCCTGGCAATCCGTCGGCAGGGCGTTATCTGGCGGTCCTGGAGAAATCAGAATTTGATGATATCGGAATTACGTCGTGGTCAGCGGAATCGAGTTTTCATTTGCTGGTGGGAGTCTATTAAGTTCACGTTCGTGGATGAGTCGAGGTGACCATCAGCCGTTTTCAGAATTGAAAGACCTGTCGATATGGTCGAGCCTTCGAGCCTGTGGGATACTAAAGAAATGTCAATAGACGGACAAATCACGACGGAAGATCTGGCGATTGCCCCTGTTGTCAATGAGGGGAGCGCAAAGGCTGTGAGGTCAGGTTCGCCTGTCATTGAGGTGCGTCATTTGCATCGATTTTTCGGGAAGTTAAAGGCGGTCAATAACGTTTCGTTTAAAGCTTATCCGGGTCAGGTGGTGGGATTTATCGGACCCAATGGTTCGGGAAAAACAACGTCGATGCGCATTCTGGCGACACTGGATTTGCCGACGGCGGGGGATGCGTTTATCAATGGGTATTCGGTCATTGATGACCCTGATAAAGTGCGTCACTCGGTCGGTTTTATGCCGGATGCTTTTGGTCGGTATCCAAATATGGATGTGGTGGAGTATCTGGATTTTTTCGCGCGGGCCTATGGACTGCGTGGAGAGAAGCGTCGTGATGCACTGGAGCGGGTGCTGGTGTTTACGGAGCTTCGCAAGATGGCTCACAAACCGATCAATACGCTGTCGAAGGGGATGTCACAGCGACTGGGGTTGGGGCGCGTGTTGATTCATGATCCTCCGGTGTTGATTCTGGATGAACCCGCTGCCGGACTTGATCCGCGGGCACGGGTGGAACTTCGCGAGTTGATTGCGGTGCTCTCAACGGAACTGGGGAAAACGATTCTGATCAGCTCGCATATTCTGACAGAATTAGGAGAGATTTGTGATTCGGCAGTGATTATTGAAGCAGGGCAGGTGCTGGCCAGTGGGACGATTCAAGAGATCAACCAGCAACACTTGAACGATCTGGCGGCTTCAAAGAACATCATGTTCCTGGTCAAGATTCTGGGAGATCAGGTCTCGAAACTGCAGACATGGTTGTTGGAGCAGCCATATGTTCTGGATGCCTATGCGAATGGAGATGTGGTGAGGTTTCATTTTGAAGGCAATGCCGTCGAGCAGAAGGAATTGCTCAAGCGGATGATCACTTCGAACTTCGATATTCTGGAGTTTCAGAAGAAAGCCGAAACTTTGGAAGACGCCTTTATGGCGATCACCAAGGGAATTGTTCAATAGTAATCGATTGACAGAGAGACAGAGACGATGTCGGTGGTCTCGACGGTACAGCGGCGAATGAATGTTTCAGGAAACGTGTTTTCCGGGAACGACGCTGAGTCTGCGCGCGTCGGTGAGCCGACGGGTCCAGACCCAATGCCATCGTTGTTGTATTGCGATCATCCTGTCCTGGATGGATTGAGTGACCGGATCAATCCGCTGTTGATCAAAGAGATATCCCAGCAACTTCGTTCGAAGATGTTTATTGGTTCGTATCTGTTTTTTCTGGCGATCGGCTGGAGCATGACGTTGATAACGTTGATGGGGCAACAGGCCAATGCGATCGATGTCGAATATGGCGGGGTGCTGTTTTCTTGGTTGTATACGCTGTTGCTGGTGCCGCTGTGTTTTTTAGTTCCCTATAATCTCCATCAGCGGATGCGAGATGAGTTTTGTGAGCAGACGGTCGAAATGCTGACGATCACGACGCTGTCGTCGAATCGGATATTTTCGGGGAAGTTGCTGGCGGGGTTGTTTCAGGCATCGATTTATCTGTTTGCCGTTCTGCCGTTTCTGGCATTTTGTTACCTGCTCAAGGGGATCGGGATGCTGGAGATTGTTGGTGTGTTGGCAGGGACAAGTTTTACGCTGTTGTGTTTTTACTATGTGACGATCATGTATAGCGCGTTAGGTCGCTCGCAGATATGGGATTATTTTTCGCGACTGACGCTGTTGTTTTTTTGTGTCTTGCTGTATGCGGCGCTGCGGATGTCGCTGTTGGCGATCAGTGAAGGTGAGACATCGACGCTGTTTTATCTCGTCGGAGTAGTAATCGGGAATTCGCCTTTGTATTTTTGCATGCTGATTTTCATGGATGCTTCGCATGAACAGTTTAAGCCTCTGCGGTTGATGGAATCGCCTTATCGAGTGCGGGTTAAGCCGGATGGTCGAGTCGTATTTGTGCCGAGATTAGTTTATCAGGAAGTTCCGTTGGAATATCGGGATGACCATTCACCTTCGCCGAAAGTCGTGCATTGATGAGTACGATCGATAGAACAATTGACCTGTTGGGAACTGGCAGTGAATGGCTCAACCCCATTGTCGTCAAGGAAGTTCGTCAGTCGCTGAAGAGTAAAATTTTCGTAACGACCTTTATGCTCACGTTGCTGGCATGTTGGGCGATCTCGGTATTCGGCATTATGATTTCCTGGAACTATATTGAATACAGTCCGGTGAGTCTGACGTTTTTTATTGCCTACTACTGGGTGCTGGCATTTGCATTGTTTGTGGTGATTCCGTTTGGGGCCTTTGGATCCTTGCAGACGGAGCGTGATCAGAACACCTTTGAGATCCTGCAAATTACCACGCTGACACCTTCGCAGATCGTGACGGGGAAGTTGTGGAGTGCGTTTTTGCAGGCATGTATTTTGTATGCGGTGATTGCCCCATTCATTGCTTTTTCATCGCTGCTGCAGGGTTTTGATGTGTTGCGGGTGGGATACCAAATGGGGTTGTCACTGGTGATTTGCATGGGGGCATCGATGGCCTGCCTGATGTTGAGCACGATGGGCAAGCAACGGAATTTCAAGACGTTGATGATTTTGTTTCTGTTGGGGGGACTGGTCTCTTTGTTTTTTTCCCAGGTCGGTTATGCCTCGGCGATGATGCTGGGTGGGGTGGAGATTGATCGGGAGTTTATTGTTGTCAATCTGGCGTTGCTGCTGGCGGGCATTACTTACTTTTTTCTGTTTCATCAGATCACGGTTTCGCAGTTGACGTTTGAATCGGACAATCGCAGTTTTGGAGTGCGCGTGATCATGACGATTCAGTTTTATCTGATGTGGGCATGGGTGTATGGTTATTACACGTTCTACACGAGCAGTTTTGCCAGCGATTATGATGAGGTGATGAATCTGGTGGTGACGATTTCGGTAGTGCACTGGAGCCTTTTGGGGTTTTTTGCGATGTCGGAACCGGAGACGCTGTCACGTCGCATTCGACGCGACCTGCCGAAGTCGTTTTTGGGTCGGTGGTTGATGGCGGGATTTGTGCCTGGAGGATCACGGGGCTTTTTCCTGGTTTCCAAGCATCTGCTGGTGACATTTTTACTGGCGTATTTGTTGCCTGTGTATGTCGGGTTGTTCGAGAAAAGAACGCTGGCTTTTAACAGCAATTTGATCGATCAGGCAGACTTTGAATTTTTGTGGCCGCAGTTGGGGTATGCATTATTGTATTTGGGAATAGGGCGGCTGTTGTCGTCGATGATGGTCAAGGCGTCTCCGAATACGAGGCCAGCCCACGGGCGGGTGGTGTTGTTGATCGTGGTGGTATTGTGTGTGATTGTGCCTTATCTGCTGCTGTGGGCGAGTGGTTATTATGACAATAACTATACCTGGGATTATCATCCTCTGCTGGTGCTCAATCCGTTTGAATCGCTTTCGCATATTGCATCAAGTGGGGAGTTTCAGAGTTTGATTGTCACGTTTGCCTTGACGGCGGGGGGTGTGAGCTTGTTGTTGAATGTTCCCGCGATGGTCTTGGGGATTAAAGAGGTGTTGTGGCCCGATCGACCTCCCAAGTCGCATCCGCTGGAATATGCGGAGGTGTTGCATCAACTGGAAGTCGCCGAACAAACGGGAACGACGGCTGCGATGAGTTGAAGATGGGGCTGGAAGGTTGGTGATTGGAGAGAAGTCGTCTTTAACAGAATGAAAAATGAACATCATGTCGTGGCGTTACGATCAAGAGGTATTGCAGAATCTGAATCGCTATACGCTGGCGTTGCCTTTCGTGCCGACGAGTGGTCGCAGTGGGGAATTGCTGGGCCGAGGGACGGGGAGTTCGCTGGAGTTTCAGGAGTATCGCAGTTATCAACTGGGAGATGATATCCGCCATCTGGACTGGGCCGCTTATGCGCGGAGTGATCATCTGATGGTCCGGTTGTTTCGTGAAGAGATCAGTCCGAATGTGGAGATACTGGTGGATGCCAGTCGTTCGATGACGACAGGAGAGGGATTGAAAGCAAAGGTGGCATTGCAGTTGACAAGTTTGTTTGCCCAACTGTGTGGTCGATTGAGCGGACAGCCGCGGATCGTGGTGGGGCAGGCGGTGCGGCCGTGCCCGAGTTATCAATTAAGTCAGCTTGATCAACTTTCCGAGGGGATGTTTACATCGTCGGTCTCGCTGAGTGAATTGATGCAGGATCATGCGATAACGTTCAAGTCGAAGTCGATCCGGATTGTGATCAGTGATTTTCTGTTTCCCCATGATCCACAGGCGCTTGTTCGCGTGTTGGCGAGCGGGTCGTCTGTGTTATGGATGTTGCAGCTTTTGACGCGATGGGAATCCAATCCTGTGCAGTCGGGTGGACATCGCCTGGTGGATGTTGAATCAGGGAACGAACTGGATTTGTATATCAACGATCATACGATTGCGCAGTATCGCCATCGATTACAGACATTGCAGGGGTCATTGAGGATTCAGGCGCAGCGGACACATTCGCGATTTGCCAGTTTGATTGTCGATGAGGGTCTCTCGTCGTTATGCCGAAACGTGCTGTTGCCTGCAGAGATTCTGCGTGCCGGCGAGTGATGTTGTTTTGAAGAGAATATATAGAATTGATGTGACGTGATGTGGGGTTTGAGTTTTGCCAATCCGTGGGGTTTACTGGCGCTGTTGTCGCTGCCGGGGATTGTGTACCTGCATATGTTTCATCGTCGTTTGCCGCGACTGGAGATTGCGGGATTGCATTTGTGGTCGTTGGAGAGTCAGCCGCCATCGAGTGGTCGTCGTCGAGAGAAGTTGCCTTTGACGTGGTCGCTGTTGTGTGAGTTGCTGGCGGCGCTGCTGATTAGTCTGTTGTTAAGTCAGCCTCGATTTACGCCATGGGATCGTGTACCGCATGTGGTTGTGGTGTTGGACAATTCCGCTTCGATGCTGGCGGAAGTGGAGACATTGTCGGAGGGGACTGAAGATCAACAAACAAGTCTGCGGGCGCTGGCGATTGCGCATCTGGATGGCGTGATGGGGAATCTTGCTCGCAATGCTCAAATGACGATACTGCGAACGGGTCGACGCCCAACGCTTGTGGCTGGCCCGAACGTGAGTTGGGAGGAGGCTAAAGGCGCGCTTGTTGACTGGAGTCCTGAAGAAGGGGTACATGATTTTAATCCGGCCTGGGATCTGGCGATGGAACTGGCAGGAGATGAAGGAACGATGATTTTTTTAACCGATCACGTCGATGAAGAGGCTGAACCGATCGGTCCCAAGCGGATGGAAATTGTGGCAGTTGGCAAGGGGTTGCCTAACCTGGCGATCACGACGGCCAATTGGAGTTTCGATCCGCAGACATTATCGGGCCAGATTTATCTTCGTATCAAGAATTATGGAGTGACACAGGCGAGTTATCGAGTGGTCGGGACAACACAAAAAGAGGGTGCTGCGACACTCACGCAGGTGTTCGAATCAACGGAAACATTGGAAGCCGATGCCGAACTGCCGTTGCAGTTGACTGTCCCTGGAGGGATTGGAGAGTTGACGATCAGACTGGAATCGTCTCAGGATTGCCTGCCCCTGGATTCGAAAGTCGAGTTGATTGAGCCCAAGCCACAACGATTAACGATCGCGATCGCTGAGGGCTTTGAAGAGTCGTGGCTGGAGATCATCAAGCGGACGATTTCGATCTTGCCTGAAGTTCAGGTAGGACAACTCGAGGACGCTCAGTTGGTGATTGCGCCGGCGAATGTGCCCGTCGTCAGTCGGGAGTCGCTGTTCTGGTTGGGGATCGGTGGATTGAAGCCAGAGCAGACGCCGGTGGGATTATTGGGTCCTTATTTATTAGAGAAGCGAAATCCGTTGCTGGACAGTGTGACGCTGGGAGGCGTGATCTGGGCGGGGGTGCGCGAGCCTGATGAGCGACAACTCACGCCTTTAATCAGTTCGGGTTCGAAGATCCTGTTTGCTCGCCAGTTTGATTTGCAGACACAGGCATATTGGTTGAATATTGATCTGGCGGGTTCGACCTTGGTGGATAGTCCTGACTGGCCGATTCTGATGATCAATCTTGTGGAGGCTTGTCGTGTCGCTCAGCCGGGGTTGAAGCGATGGAATTATCGCAACAATGAACGGATCCGGTTTGCGATTGATCTGCCCGATGAGGATTCGACTGAGCTCCCTCGATTGATTGGCCCGAGTTCGACTCGAACACTGCCTTCTTCGGAGATCGTGGAACTGCCAGTCGTCGACCAGAGCGGGGTTTATGAAGTGACGCTGGGAGAGTCGAGTCTGGCCCGATTTGCCGTTAATTTCTTCGATCGAGAGGAATCGGATTTGAAGGGATTGTCGACGGGACGGCAGGAGTCGCGAGAAGTTGTCGACCCTCAGACATTAGATTTATCGAATTTGTATACGACGATCATCATGATCCTGTTGATCGTGTTAGTGGCGGCGATCTTAGCAGACTGGTATGTGCTCGGGCGACGAAAAGCCTTGGGCGCGCGGTCGTAATTGAATTAAGGAATTGCCAGAAGATGGGTCGAATCCATGTTTGAACTGAGTTATCCCGAATTTTTACTGCTGTCGATTCCGGCGATGATCGCTTACCGTCGGTATGGACGTGCGAAAGGTGTCACGGGGTGGCTTCGATTGACGCTGTTGATTGTGTTGCTGATTTGTGTCTGTGGACCTCAGATGAATCTGGGGGGCTATGGCGTGGATGTGATTGCCGTGGTCGATCGTTCGCGTTCAATGCCGGCGCAGTCCGACGATAGCATTCTGGAACTATTGACGAATTTAGAACGCAACCGAGGGTATGGGGATCAGGTGGGTGTGATCACGTTTGGACTGACGCCACAGTTCGAACGGGCTGCTCAAGAGGGGGGTGAGTTAACGGCGTTTACCAAAGAAATTCTGCCTGATGGGAGTGATCTGGAAGCGGCGATCGAAAAGGCGCTGGCGACACAGAACGTGAAACGTCCGACACGGATCCTGGTTTTTAGTGATGGTCAATATTCGGGAGCGAGTCCTCTGACGAGCTCTCGTCGGGCGAGGGAAATGAATGTGCCGATTGATTATCGGGAATTTGCCAGCCCGCAGACGGGAGATATCGCTGTTGAGTCGATCGAACTTCCCCGGACATTGATACCGCGTGAGCCGTTTCAGTTTTCAGTCTGGGTCTATGCAGATCGACCCGAGACCGTGCAGATGACGGTTCAGCGCGGTGATGTGGTGGTGGCGAAGACCGAGCGGACGTTGACGATTGGTCGGAATCGAATTCTATTTCGTGATCTGATCGATCAGTCGGGATTTTTTGAGTATCAAGTTCGACTGGACGTTCCTAATGATCCGGTGTCGGAAAACAACACGGGGATCGGCAGTGTGCGTGTGGAGTCGGGACCGAAGCTGTTGTTGTTGACCAACGATGGGGTGGCTGGAAATCTTGGCGCGGCATTGACGGCTGCGCGGATTCCGTTTGATGTTTCGACGCCGGGAAGTCATCCGTTGACACAAGATGCTCTCGATGGTTATCGCGGAGTGATTCTGGAGAACGTGCCCGCTGGAGATCTGGGGCGATTGAAGATGGAACGTCTGGCTCAGTTCGTGGAGGATCTGGGGGGCGGACTGTTATTGACTGGTGGTCAACGAAGTTTTGGACAGGGTGGCTATTACAACTCTCCACTGGATCCGATCCTGCCGGTCTCGATGGAGATGCGAGAAGAACATCGCAAGACGCGCGTGGCGATTGCGATCGCGCTGGATCGTTCTGGCAGTATGATGGCTCCCGTCAAAGGGAACCGGGTGAAAATGGATCTGGCAGATCTGGGGACGGCGGAATGTGTTCGACTCCTTTCGCCTGGGGATAGTGTGGCGATCATTGCCGTTGATAGTTCTGCGCATGTTGTGCAGGAACTGGTGGATGTCGAAGATCCAGAGGTGATCGCGCGAAAGGCGCTGGGGATTGAAAGTGAAGGGGGCGGGATTTTTGTGTATGAGGCGCTGGTGGCTGCGGGGAATGAGTTGCTCAAAGCTGACCAGATGACCAAGCACATCATCCTGTTTTCCGATGCGCGTGATTCCGAAGAGCCGGGGAATTATCAATCGCTGTTGAAGAAATACGAAGAGGTGGGGATTACTGTCAGTGTGATTGGTTTGGGCCAACCATCGGATGTTGATGCCGGGCTATTGAAAGACATCGCCAAACTCGGCAAGGGCAACATCATGTTTACCGAAGACGCAGAGGAGTTGCCTCGACTATTTACGGAAGACACGATGTCGGTAGCCCGAAACAGTTTTATTGAAGCCGATCCTAAGACACAGCCGAACGGAATTCCGGGGGCACCGTTACCCCAATTGAGAACGATCGGCGAATTGAATGTGAATGCATTTCCGAATGTGGGGGGCTATAACCTGAGCTATCTGAAACCGGAAGCAAAGGCGGGGGTGGTTTCTCAGGATGAGTATGTGGCGCCGTGGTCGGCGTTCTGGTATCGGGGATTGGGACGCGTGGGAGCGATCACTCTGGAAGTGGATGGGAAGTTTTCGGGAGGCTTTACTTCCTGGGATCAGTATGAGAATTTTATCATCACGCATGCGCGTTGGTTGTTAGGATCAGATCAGCCTCAGGAGGCGTATCTGGCTTTGGAACAGGATGGACAGGATGCTGTCGCGAGGATTGAACTGGACCCATTTCGGAGTGACTTGTCATCGCTGCCGCCACAACTGTTGTTGATCCCTCCGGGTGATGAACGGATCGAGCCGATTCAAGTTCCGTTGGAATGGACAGGTCCGCACACGCTTGAGGCGCGGACGAGGTTGAATCGCGTGGGGACATATCGGACGATCATCAAGACTTCAGATCGACAGTTTCAAAAAGGACCGGCGTTGTCGTTGCCATATTCTCCGGAGTATGCGCCGCGCGTCGGATTGCCGACAGGCACGCAGACGTTGTCGCAAATGGCGGAGTTGTCGGGTGGAGTCAAGCGGACCGAGATCCTGGATGTGTTTGAAGATCCTCCCCGATCACCGCTGCGGAGTTCATTGATTCCCTGGTTTTTGGGACTGGTGTTGATGTTGATGTTACTGGAGATTGCAGGACGACGATTGCAATTATGGGAGTCTGGGTCAGTTTCGCAGAAGGATGAGTTTGGTGATCCCGTATGGGGACGTCTGGTGAAACGTGTTCAAGCAGGTCTGGGCAAAACAAGTGGCAGACCGGTTGTCCGGACATCAGAAAAAGTTTCGGCGTCGCCTTCACCGCCAGCGCCTTCACAGCAGCCAGCGTCTTCCAGGCCAGCCAGTGTCCCCGTTGCCAAGCCTGTCTCGACGAGTGCAGAGAGTGAGAAGAATGTGGCCGATGCGTTTGCAAAAGCCAAAAAACGGGCTCAGGATCGTCGCTAATCGTCGACGAAACGATTCGATAGCGGGAGTCGAAATCGATCAACTCGTTTAAATTTCTGGATACCGCCTTGTTTTCGTGAGACGTCGATTTTCTGTGCGGATGGTTGTGTTATCATCGGACATGATTGTCTGGGCTGTTGGCCTGCAATGTTTTATTGTTGGGGCGGAGTGATGCAGACAATCAGACTGTCTTAACACGTTCAGGATTTAATGGTTACGCACAAAGACTCATCCTTACTGATGGGGTTTTGATGCAGGAATGTGGTTAGTGATGATTGAAGCCTGGGGGAAGTTCCAGGGGATTTCGACATTCAAGTGGAGGTCGAGCCTCCCGATCAGTTCATGAATCGTCATGTTGAAAGAACGGGTGCTTTTTTGACTGAGCAGCTTTCCTCACCTGAAAAGGATTTTGAACCTATGATCAAGGTCTGGCCTGGTAAATCTTCTCCATTGGGAGCGACCTGGAATGGCCACGGTGTCAACTTTGCATTGTTTTCTCAGCATGCCACGCGAGTGGAGTTGTGTTTGTTTGAATCGGTCAAAGACAAGCGGGAATCGCGCTGCATACCACTGACCGAAAAAGAGAACTATGTGTGGCATTGCTACTTGCCAGGGATCAAGCCGGGGCAGTTGTATGGTTATCGGGTGTATGGCCCTTATGATCCGCATCATGGTCATCGTTTCAATCCACATAAGATTCTGCTGGATCCGTATGCGAAGTCGATAGGTCGTCGGGTGAAGTGGAATGATGGGATGTTTGGCCACAAATTGGGCGATCCGAAACAGGATTTGTCGTTTGATACCCGTGACAATGCAGCGGATGCAGCGCTTGCGGTCGTGGTGGATGAGTCATTTCGGTGGGGGAATGATCGTGCGCCGCAAACGCCGTGGAACAAGACGTTGATCTATGAAATGCATGTCAAAGGGTTTACTGCAACGCATCCTGAAATTCCCAAGGAATTGCGCGGGACCTATGCGGGACTGGCGAGCAAACCGGCGATTCAGTATCTGAAGAATCTGGGTGTGACGGCTGTTGAGCTGCTGCCGGTTCATCACAAAGTCGACGACCGATTTCTTGTCGATCAGGGGTTGTCGAACTACTGGGGTTACAACACACTGAGCTTTTTCTCGCCGGAGACGACCTATGGATCTCATGACGATCCTCAGGCGGTCGTCAATGAGTTTAAGCAGATGGTCAAGACGCTGCATCAGGCGAAGATCGAGGTGTTGCTGGATGTGGTTTATAATCACACAGCCGAGGGGAATCATTGTGGGCCGATGTTGTCGTTTCGGGGGATTGATAATGCGGTTTATTATCGACTGGTTCCTGGCAGTCAGCGCCATTACATGGATTTTACAGGATGCGGGAACACGCTGGATACCCAGCAGCCTCAGGTGCTCAAGCTGATTGTGGATTCACTGCGATATTGGGTGGAGGAATATCACGTTGACGGGTTTCGTTTTGATTTGTGTTCTGCGCTGATTCGTGAGCATTATAATGTCGATTTGTGGGGCGGGTTTCTGGATATCATTCATCAGGATCCCGTGCTCTCGAAAGTGAAGATGATCGCTGAGCCCTGGGATCTGGGTGAAGGGGGATATCAGGTCGGGAATTATCCGGCAGGCTGGTCGGAATGGAATGGTCGTTATCGTGATTGTGTCCGACGATTTTGGCGTGGTGATGAGGGGGCGATGTCGGAATTTGCAACACGGATCACCGGGAGCAGCGATTTGTATCAACACAATGGTCGCAGCCCGAACGCGAGCGTCAACTTTATCACCAGCCACGATGGTTTTTCATTGAAGGATCTGGTCAGTTACAACGAAAAACATAATCTTGCCAACGGCGAGAATAACCGTGATGGCGACAACCACAATCTGAGCTGGAACTGCGGTGCGGAGGGAGAAACGCACGATCCTGCGATCATCGCGATTCGCGAGCGTCAGGCGCGCAACTTCATCACGACGTTGCTGCTTTCGCAGGGTGTGCCGATGATTCGTATGGGCGATGAGGTCTGCAAGTCGCAGGGTGGCAACAACAATGCCTATTGTCAGGACAACGAATTGGGGTGGATGAACTGGAGCCTGACCGACTCCCAAAAGAAATTTTTAGGTTATGTGCAGAAAGTGGTGCAGTTGTGGCAGAAGAATCCGGTGTTTCAGCGTCGGAAGTTTTTCCGTGGTCAACCGGTTCAATCGCTCAAAGAAGCTGACGTGACGTGGCTGGACCATGATGGCAATGAGTTGAAAGGTGAGGCATGGAATATGCCGTTTATGCATGCCTTTGGGATGCGGATTGAAGGTCGGATGCTCGATGAGCTTGATGATCAGGGTCAGCCGATTATTGGTCAGACATTTCTGATCTTTTTTAATGCGGCTGAAAAGCTGGTCAATTTTAAGTTGCCGTGGCATGAAAAGAATGAGTATTGGAAGCCGCTGCTGGACAGTTTTCAGCCAGTTCACGATGGGAAGTTGCACCGGGCTGAGCAGATCTTCAAAATGCCGTCACATTCGCTGGCGATATTCCGGTTGAAGCCTGTGCGTTCCAAGATGGCGGCTAACATTTACAACTGGTTCTCTCCCGAGCAACAGGTTTCACAGGTGCGTCAGACGACTCACAAAGATGACATGAGTCATATTGAGACCAGCGTGCCGGATATGATTGACTCTGTGAAGGATACGATTCCTGATGTCGAGGAGATTCAAATGGAAGAGCAACTGGTGACGTCCGACGGGACGATTGAACAACTTGATGAGCAGACACATCCGTTGTCGGATGCTTCACATGCCCAGGAAGTGCTCGATGATCAGCGACTCGATGATGCCTCTGGCGAAGACCTTCCGTTGAAAGTCGAAGTGAAGCCGGGGAAAGCGGTCAGCGGTGGGGGCAGGAAAAAAGGGGCGTCTGAACCTCGCTCGGATGAATAAGACGAATGTGGACTGGGAGATGGTTTTGGTCAACTGGAGTGTCTACAATATGGATTCTGGATACACGCTGACTCCAAAACCATTTTGATGAAGACACAGACAACCTGTATGGCGACACATGATATCGTGATTCGAGGTGCGCGCGAACACAACCTGCGTGGCGTGAATTTGACGTTGCCACGAAACAAGCTGATTTGTTTGACGGGAGTTTCAGGGTCGGGAAAAAGCTCGCTGGCGTTTGATACGCTGTATGCCGAAGGACAGCGTCGGTATGTCGAGTCGTTATCGAGTTATGCTCGTCAATTTCTGGGTCAGCTTCCCAAGCCAGATGTGGAAATCATCACCGGGCTTGCACCGTGTATTGCGATTGAGCAGAAAGTTGCTGGTCGTAATCCGCGGAGTACGGTGGGGACATTAACGGAGGTGTATGACTATCTGCGTGTTTTGTATGCGCGGGTGGGGCAGGGGTATTGTTATGTCTCGGGATTGCCGATTCGTGCGCAGACGATCGACCAGATTATTGAAAGTATTTGTAAGCTGCCTGAGGGGACACGTTACCAGGTGCTGGCACCGATCGTTTCACAACAGAAAGGTGAGTTTCGTGACCTCTTTGAGGATTTGTTGAAGAAGGGTTTTTTACGGGCCCGAGTTGATGGCGAGTTGATTTCGCTGAGTGAGCCACCGAGCCTGAAGAAGAATTTCAAACATAGTATTGAAGTTGTTGTGGATCGCTTGACTGCAGGGCCTGCGGTGAGGAATCGACTTGCCGAGGCGATCGAAAATTCGCTGCGACTGACCGAAGGGACGTTGATCATCGTCACGGAGTCGGTCGCCGCGGAGGATGAGACGCCGGAGCTAGGTGGAACGGAGCGACTTTACAGTACCAAATATGCTTGCCCGGAAAGTGGGATGAGCTATGAACCTCCCTCCCCTCAGTTATTTAGTTTCAATAGTCCGATAGGGATGTGTCCGGATTGTATGGGGCTGGGAATACGTTCGGAGTTTCTGCCGGAGTTGTTGATACCTGATCCGACGCTGAGTTTTCAAAAAGGGGCGATCGTGCTCTTTGGGGTGTGGAAGGAGATCGGGAAATGGCGTCGTCATATTTATGACGGAGCGGCGTATTCGATTGAATGCGACCTGGGTCTGAAAGTGGGATCGCTGCTGAAGACCGCCTGGCAGGAATTGCCTGAAGCTGCGAAACAACAGTTTTTATATGGAACGGGGAAACGGCACGTCACCTACAGTTGGCGGACGCGGGGCGGGATGTGGAAGCATGGGGGCGAATTTGAAGGAATCATTCCCGAACTGGACAAAGCCTATGGTTCGGCTAAGAATCCGATGCGACGACGACAGTTGGAGAAGTATATGTCGTCGGGGCTGTGTTCGAG
>JBGSVC010000245.1:0-6152 GCA_041753175.1 Planctomycetaceae bacterium | reverse complement strand
GCAATGCAAAACGTCAGCGGCCTCCCGGTCGCCGTCGATGTCTTTTTGGCAAAATAATCAAACAGCCCACCTTTGTGATTCAGATTCATTTGAGCTTCCAGCGTGTTTTTAAGTGTGACCATGACCAACCAGATCACCTGGCACAACATCATCGTCCAAACTCCGATTATACCCCCGACTCCTCCTCAGTGAAAATCTCCCCCCGCATTCGCTCCGGCTCTAACCCCTCTCTTCGTGCCACCTCCGCCCGAGAAATAATCTTCGACTCCACCAGTTTCACATCCGCTTCCCGCTCACGCGGACGATCTTTAACGACCAGCTTCGGCTTCGACCACACCGGCTCAACCACCTCAAAAAATTCACCACCAAGAAGCCCCAACACCACCGCCTCTTGCATCACCCATCGCCACAAGCGATTCAGCTCTCCCAATAAAAACTCCTGCTCGGCTTCGAAGACTTTCACCGCCGGTCCCTCCGAAACCATTGTCGATGCATAGTTCGAATTCGACGCATCCGAGGTCACCATAAACTCCGGCAAACCCACACCCGACGACGTACACAACGAAAGCAATCTCCCCAAAGGCAACGCATCTCCGAAGTTTGTATCCGGCTGCAGAAACTTCATCTCCGTTCCTTGTGAAGTCGTCACAATGGTCCCCGGCTTAAACCGCTCTCGCCGTTCCTGGCTACCAGACCCACCTCGACCACTCGCGACCTCGTCAGCCAACCCGGCCACCTGCGACGGCCCCCCACTCACTTTCCGCCACAACACAATCGAGGTCTGCAATTTCCGTGCAGCCAGCTCAATCTCCATCCAGTTTTCAAACTGCGCGATGTTATCGAGGATCGCACCCAGCAACGGCTCGCCCCGCTTCTGATTCGAGTCGACTCCATACTTACTGTGCTGCATCCAACAAGCATCAATCACCTGGCCTCTTGTCCCGCTTCCATCCGCAATCACATATCCCTCGACACTCTCCACATCCTCATCACGATGCACAATCCCCTCACTCCCGGCAAACTCCGGCGTCTCACAAATTCGTTCCGGGTCCACAAACCGCACACTCACCGGCCAGCTCAACTGCGGAAACTTCCTCACAAAACATTCCCCGTCACGCCACAACCGTCGTCCAAACTCGCGATAACTGAAGTGCTGATGGTTGTGCTCCAAAAACTCTCGCCACAACCGATCCGCCAACCGCGACTGCTCACGATAACACCCTGTCTCATCCTGACACCGCGGCGTATGAGTTAACTTCAGCCCTGGCCCTGCCACATACACTTCATACATCCGCAAAATATTTTTGGCATGGGGATTCGTCGCGACTGCATAACGAGACCGCGCTAATAAGTCATCACGCGACCCCGCTGACTTTCTGCAAACACCTCCCTGTCCGATCGGTATCCAGTCATCACTTTCCCGCACCGTCCCACCCTGCTGACGCTCAACCAGCTCCAGCAACTGCTCCTGCAACTTTCGTTGACTGGCCGCCTTGAGTTCCCACGATTTCCATACTTCTCTGACGTAATTCCAAACCATCATTACCTCCCTCGATTGAAAATAATTGACATTTTAATCTTCGCACAGAACGTGCTAATCGACACACCACGAGTCTTCATCAACTTCCAGCCATTCTTCTTGTCGCGCCTCCGACTTGACCAGCGTCAAACACGCCGCCCCCAACGCAAAAACCCGATCATCGTGACTTTTCCCATCATGACGATGATCAATCCGCACGCGCCCTCCAGACGTGTGCTTCAACTCCACGCTGGCCAGTTCGGATGTCAGATCGTCCTGCTGCACCCCACCAGAAATCTCTCCACACCCAACAGGCCAGGCAATCTCCTGCTGCAAAATCAACTGCCTTAACAACAACGCCAGCTCATGGTTTCCCCGACCACTGGCAAACTCAAAACGACGGACCGGATAGACACCCTCCAACCTCTGAATCGTCCCCAACAATTGATACTCATCAACGACAAATTCAACCCCCGGAAAACAACCGGCCATCTGCTCCATCCACGCGTCAACCCATTTCACCGGCGTGGGGTGATCGGTATCCGGCACAACCACATCCATTCTGTCAACGACGACCTTCGAACCATCGCGATGCACAATCACGCCCACCGTATAGTCTCGCTTCTCGGCATAGTCGATCGCCGCGACATAACGCACACCACGTTGCCCGACCTGCTGAATCTTCAGGACATCATCCTCGCATCGTGCGGCTTCATCTCTGGTGACAAAACTCCCACGACTCTCTTGCCACAGATTATTCCACAAGCGATCAAAGACAGCAGGAGGGAGAAGACGTCGTTGCTCATCAATGACTCTCTCGGAAATCCACGGTGCCTGCACACCACTCAGTGACGAGTAATACCAATCCGGACTCGTTCGCGCCAGCTCTTTGACATCCCACTGCCAGTCGCGCCCCACTCCTGCATTGGTCAACACAATCAACACGCCGCCCGCTGTTTTCGCGATCGACGAACACAACGACTCCCACATCTCTCGTTTCTCCCAATGGCACAATTCATCACAGACCACCAGATCCGGCGTGATCCCCCACGAACTCCCCACGTCTGAAGAAATCAGCGACATCCGACTCCCCGTCTGCCGATTCCCCACCGATTGCGCCTTGATCTCCAACTCTTCACTCTGCTCAGGATTGGCCTGCATCAACCGCTTCACTCCTGCCAACAGCAACCCTGCCTGCTCACGATCTGCCGCCGCGATGACACCCTGTAAATTCCTGCGGGAAAACTTCAACAGCCACATTAACTGCATCGCCAGATCAGAGGTCTTTGAATGCCCGCGTGGACGTTGCAGCCAGATCCGACGATAAACGGTCTGGGCATCCTGCTCACTGGGCACACCGAGCGCCAACATCCGCCATGTTGGATCAAGTGCTCGAAAATCTGCCTCCTGCCAAGGTTCAATGAGATCACCAAAACAGACTTCATCCCCCACTCGCATTTTCAGCCCGCGACGAAACACCTCCGGCCAACGCCCCGCAGCCCGTCGCCACACCTCGCGTTGCAAACCCTCTCGGCAACGCCAACTTCTCTTCCTCCGCCCGTCTGAAGATCTCTTCGTCACTGTAGTCACTCCACGTTTCTTCTTCACTCTCTTCCACACATCTCCAGTCGATCGGATTTCGATCTTTGATCCAGAAGGTCGTCGCGGGCAAACTCCCATTGACGGCTTCCTGATACAACTTGGCAAAAATCGTATGATCGAGTGCTCGCTGCACCTGCTGATAACGACGTCGAAACTCCTCATCCTCGTCCAGCCAGTCGAAGACTTCAAACACCGTCGTTTCAACTTGCTGAGACGCCAGAATCAACGGCCCCCCTTTCAGCAGGATCTTCAACAACTCTTCCTGCATCTGCGACCTGGTAAATTTTCCCGCCGATGATTTTTTCGACTCGACACCCTTCACCACTTTCCTGGCGACTTTCTTTTTCACGCAGACTCCTCTCGACATCAAAGATGTAATACACCGGCTCGGCAAACAGGCTTTTTCGAAAAGTCTCTTCGCTGACCAGTCTTTTCTTTCCTGCACGCGACGACTTCGCCCCATACAACCGCGAATGTGAGACCCGACTCCGCGTTTTTACCGAACGACAAACTCCCACTCGTGTAAATCCTGCCCGCTCAAACACAGGATGAACATGTCCCAACTGCGTCAACACTTCCACCCAGCGACAATCACACCGTTGGCAACAACCACGAATAAACGCACTCGTCAATCCCGCCCCTCGATAGCTCGGATGCATCACCACGCGCGACAACGTCCACACATGCGCATTGAGCGCCCCCAATCCACCTTTCCACATCCGCCCCGACAATCCGAAAAACTGATTCCGCATTGATAACGCCATCGCCGGACTCGTCAATACGCATATCCCAATCGGCTTTTCACCATGCCATAACACGATCACCTTCCTCACACATCCCAGGTCATGACATCGATAATGCCACCCAGCAAAATACGCCCAGTCCGATTTGGTACCGTCGCTAAGCCAGACCTCATCGGCAAAACTGATTGGCCGAAGACCAACTTTTTTTTTACAAATTCCACCTGTCCATCCACGCTGCAATTCATTTCCCAGTCGGCCTGTAAGTCTTCCGCGATATCCCGATGTGTTGTTGCAGCCAGCAACCCGATGCCGCGCATCCGACAGACACGCTGCAGATTAAACGCCAACACTTTCGCCAACACCCGATCCAGACTTGAGGTGAACTCATCGACCACCAGCCACGTCGGACGTCTCGATACGGCCAGCGCCAGACGAAATCGCATCCGCTGTCCATCGCTGAGTTCGCCCGGCGTACGCAACATCAGATGTGCCTCCCCCAAACCGCAGGCCCCCAACATCGAAACCCGATCTTTCCAGTCACCTTCCATCAGATCAATCAAACGACGTTCACACCACACCAGCTCATCCAGCCAGATCACCCCCTCCAACTGACGGGCCAGCGTTCGCATAAGACTCGATTTTCCACTCCCCGAATCTCCCGTCCACAACACAATCTCCCCCGGGCAGACCTCCACCTCCAAATCCTCTGCGATCACTCGCCTGGTGTCAGCATCGTCGAGTCCAAAGTGATTGGCGACCATGCGCGCTGCACAACTCATCGACCTCGGCTTGATGTCATAACCACAATCCAATTGATATTTCATCGCTCAACCTCTTTTTCTGCAGCATCAGGGTGCATGTGTCCCTCTCATCCTCGACTCTGCCGATGGCTGGTGGCACTGCTGGATCTCCCGGCAATACCACATCGAACCATCATCCATAACTCACCTCATTACACCTCACGCACCCGAAATTCGGCATCCTGTCCCAAGACCTGATGGCAAAACGTCAGCAGTCGATCGACCTCCGGACTGATATGCTCCCAATGCACACGCGGCAGACAGATCGTCACTTCCATCGTCTCACGACTGCTTTGGTTAGGATCGCTACGATCGCTATCTGCACTCTCCGGCACAAACAGCAGATCTCGGAGTTGACGATCATCAAATCCGGTCAGCGTCGTGTCGAATTCGAATTCCATCGACAATTCTGTCACCAGATCCGAGAGTTTGCCGTAATCCCATTCGCTCCCAATTTCAGCATTGTTGAGCGCAATATTGAGTGCCTTCTCCTGCACAGGGTCCAGTGTCACAACGACCACGGCAACTTCCTTCTCGCCACGCGCCTTGAGAAGTTCCCATCGCTGATGACCTCCCACAATCCGACCACTTGACTCATTCCACACCAACGGCTGTACCAGACCAAAAGCATCCAGCGATTTTGCTAGCTTGTCATACCGTCGGCTTCCCGGCTTGAGAGCCCGACGTGGGTTGTAGTCGGCTGGCATTAACTCCGCGATTTGTTTGGTTTCGATTCTCATCAAGACTCCTCATCGTCTGTTAAAAATGATCCTGAAAAATATTTCGTCTCGTCTTTAGCTTCTCTGGCTCATACATCTGAGCTTCAATCGTCGCGATACTCATCTGCCCGTCGCTGTCCACGTCTGACCTTCATTAAACTCTTCCATGAGTTCCTCTTCCTCGACATGAGAAAATAATGTTGGTGAGACCTCAAACTGTTCAACCAGTTCTTCCTTGATGCGTTTCAGGCAGCGGGAAACATGTCCTTTAGGCTGCCCGACGACGAAACTGATCGATTCGATTGTCCATCCACACATCTCGCGCAGACAAAACATTGCCATCCATCGCTGCCGATAGGGTTTTCGGCTCAGATAATCTTTCTGCAACTGACGCCAGATTTCGCTCATGCCGTCTTTGCCCAAAATCACTTTCAAACCATTTCTATTAATCACTGACATCTTTAACTCCATAACGCTGGTAAATACTGAGATTCGTTTTCTTCGACACAACTTCCCGAGAAGTTCGCAGGTGACAGGTTCGTCCTGCTCCATCGCCCCTTCAACCTACCGCAAATAGTTGCGCCAAACTCTTTGCACATCCTGCCTGTCTGGTTTTGCCTCTGCCAGTTGAATTCGTCGTTTCTGCGAAAGCAAATCGTCTGAAATCACCTCCCGATTTCTCGGAAAAACCGATCCCATTTTTGATCAATCGGCTCGACTCCCTTACAATCAGTTGTTCGAAATCTACGCCATTACACCGAGTTCGACT
>JBGSVC010000244.1:0-12833 GCA_041753175.1 Planctomycetaceae bacterium | reverse complement strand
TTCCCAGTGAAAATCCGTCGCAATACAGCATCCCAGGTTCGCAACCCGGTGAAGAAAAGTTCTGACGGCGTCTTGTCAGCCCGACTTTGTTTTTTGTCTATGAATCTGATTACGTGTCTTTAAGAGTATTTGCGGTTTAATCGCGGGAGAAAGTTTCGCTATTCAACTCAGAGAGTCTCAGTATCTCAAAACTGGGCACGGACCTCCTTCGTTCAAGTGCTGCCGCCACCTGTGTTTGCTTGCCAGGGGTTGATTTTGCGTTGTGGACGCTACGTATTATTTAGTTGCCTGATCCGACATATATTCCGCCACATCTTGTATACCCATTCGTTGGGTTGCAGTCATGCCCCGCCCCCAGTGCCTGATGATACTTTAGAAATTGCTCAATACAGCGCTCTTAGGCTTGCACAGTCCGGTAGGCGTAATGACTCGATCGCAGTTTCAGCCGCAACTGGTTAAGCAAGTTGGGAGAATTGGCAGCGATCCGTTTCAAGGGACATCGCTTCGCTTATAGTTCGCCCTCTCAGTAATTGACACCGACTATTCGTCGATATAGCATTGGATAATTCTCTGTACGGACAGTCAGTTTTCGTTACTCAGCGAAGGACTATTGTCTCACAATATATTTGTGCCAGCGCTAAAGTTGAAGACAAATGAGCTACGATCTATTTCTCAAATCAGAATCTCTCACGGCAGACGAGTTTGAGTCATATTTCAACTCACGCCCTCACTACACTCTCAACGGCGACCAAGCGTTCTACGAAAATGAGGATACGGGCGTTTATTTTTCGTTCGACTACGCTCCCGATGAATTGGGGACAGTTGCTTTCAATCTCAATTACTATCGGCCACATTTCTTCGGACTGGAAGCCGCGCCCGAGGTAGAGGCATTCGTCTGGGCGTTTAACCTCACCATTGACGACCCCCAAATTGAGGGAATGAGCGACGGGCCTTTTTCGGTTGATGGTTTACTTCGCGGCTGGAACGCCGGAAACAGATTCGGATAACGCGCCATGCTTTCACAAGTCAATCGCCCAGCGACACAGGTTTATCCCACAGCAGAACTCGAACGTATCTGGCGGTGGAACCTGAATCGTGCTGCACTACAGAATAGGATGGGCGAGATGCTGTTTGTACCCAAGATCATGTTCTTCGAAGGGAATACTCAGGCTCGTTCCGCCGTTGTATGGCCAGATGCTTGTCCAATTTTCATGCCTAAGACCGACATTGTCATCGTACTTCGCGACGAATTATCTAACTCAACTGATCGTGAAATTACGGTCGTCGATTGGCCTGAAATCAAATCGGTCGTTCAGACATTTCCCGTTGATGATGAAACAGATCATTATTGCCTAGATTATGATATGACACCGGTCTTTGTCGATCGATTTATTCGAACGTTGCCAATCGTTCCACATAATCCTGATAGCGGACTTGCGAATGATAGCGTCTTGAATGCGGAGATGGTCAATGAAATCACTTCGGCTGGTTGACATAGTGGCGCTGCCGAAAACGTAGGACGAGCGTTATTGAATGGAGACTCAACTGATCGTGGCGAGTGAACACCACAGTTCGTCGAGAAGGGAAATAGCATCACTATGGGACTAAAGAGCGATTTCTTCTTCACAGATTCGACTCTCTCTGCTAACGCCCCCGCTATGTCTTCCACTCTTGCAGGGTCTACTTAAATGGTCGACACCGAACTCTTGATGGAGCGTTGGCAAGCGGATGGCATTGAATGTCCGCCGGGAGTGATGAGCGCGGATATCGAAGTTTTCGAACGCCGTCACAATGTTGTTCTTCCGCCCGACATGCGGACGTATTTTCTGAAGGTTAACGGGATGGGAGAATACGGAACATGCGATGACAATTTCTTCAGCTTCTGGCCACTTCAAGAACTGATTTCAATTGCCGATCGACTGCCGGATCGGTCATCCGGATTCTCTGACGCCTCAAGATGTTTTATGTTTGCAGATCACTCGGTTGCGTTACCAACGTTTGCGATTCGACTTGCTTCCGATCCGAACGCCTCCACCCCTGTGGCAAGTGTGTTTTCTGATTTTGGTGCTTTTAAGGTCCAATACTTTTTCGATTCATTTACTGACTTCGTTAATCACTACTTGGCCAATCCATTTGAAACCAGCCTCGTCTTACCCGATGACGTGTGACGCTACTTCGGCAGGTTGCGAGAATCTAAACTGGAAGGGCGACAGAACAATGGCATACACTTGGGCGGCGGTGGCCGGCGGTGGCTGATGTCAATGTCAACTCCCGCCTTTACGTGATGGCGGCTAATCGTCGATCGGATCCACAATGCACGAAATAATGATTGGTGCTGATCGAGGAGAGTTTCTGAAACTTTCCCTCGAGTACAGATCTCAACCAAACTGTGACGACTACTGGGATGGGAACTGGATAAGTGCATCCGTCGTTGTCCGTGCAGGTGGCTTTCGCGGTTCGATTGACGGTGATATTCGTGCTGAAGAATTAGACGAGTTTCGCCGACAGTTTGCACAACTCCTGGAATCACTTCAGGGAGTTGCTGAATTTGACACCCTTGAGGACTGGCTGTCGATTCGAGCGACCGGCGACGGACACGGACACATCGAAATACGATGCGTTGTGCTCGACCAGCCCGGAATTGGAAACAAACATGAATTGACACTCGCATCAGACCAGTCATTCGCCAAACAAACAGTCAGCCAACTAGCGGAGGCAACCAAAGCGTTCCCCGTTGTCGGTCGCTGATGATCGACGTGCAATCGGTTCAACCGGAGGTGTGTGGCGGGCGGGTTTAGAAATCATGGTTCTTTGCAGGGGCCTGTTGAACCGTGTCGAAATCTTCTTAAGGAGTTTCCAATGCTCGTTAGTGAGACTCTTTGCTTTGCATGTCGCTAGCACGGTAACGTTATTTGTTTTGCACTGTCGGCCGTTTTGCGTCCTCAAAGTTTTGCATCCATACTTGGGTATGAATTCGAATCATCCATCGCGCAACGAGAGTTTCACGCGATCTAGGTTTGCATCTAGGCTTGTTCTATCTGATAGGCGTAATGACTCGATCGCAACTTCGCCGCAACTGGTTAAGCAAGTTGGGAGAACTGGCAGCGATCCGTTTCAAGGGACATGGCTTCGCCTATAGTTCGCCCTCTCAGTAATTGACACCGAGTATTCGTCTATTTACGATCGTGTCGGTTTTTGTACTGAAATTTAATTTTCGTTACGCAGCATCGGGACGAAAGTCAAATAGGTCGAACCAGGCGATACATCCGATCCGCGAAGTCGGGTGATTTAACGTGGCAAATCTCTTGTCGCGGCCAAGTGATTGCAACCGTCATGGTATCGACATGAGATTTTCCATCGGGATTGTCGCAAGTTCCATCTCCGGCTTAATGACTGCAACTAAGGAACTAAAAACGTGGACGTGAACCTCTATATCCAGCAAGCCGTTGAAGGATTGCGAACCCAAACGGCGGCTCATTCCGCCGCATGGCAGCTCGGAGAGGAAGAGAACTGGGCGGCTGATCAACACAATGGACGCATTGAGTTTTCATTTGTTGATGGAACTGTTGCTGAGGCTGATATGCAGATCATCGGATCGTACAATACCCTTGATGGCACGTTTCTGTGGGGTTGGGATCATCCAGCGGTACAAGAACCATTGCGTGTCCATGCGAAACTCGCATTGGAATTTGGCAAGACACACGGACTCTCAACATATATTGAACGAACCATCGAATGTACTGAAGATGACGCATGGGAACTTACTGCGGTCGCTGCACGGCTTGGTAACGCAAACGGAGTGTACTGTGGTCCTGCTGGCACGACATTGGTTTTTATGACGTTTGGTGAAATTGAGTTACATAGGCCATAACCATCGCATGAATCGGAGCAGGCAAGACGCGCTGCGAAGAAAACATCATCGTATTCGCTTTCAAGGTAGTCTTGTGGCATTCCGTGGCGGGGGACGGGCGATCGTGAGATATGTGCAAACACGGTCGATGAGTCAGGTCAGCGTGGCAAGAGGTATCGACCGCACTTCAGAGAGTACGATTTTGGAGTCGTTGATTGGCGAGGGGGAAGCTGGATCCCGTCAGCGGTGGAGTGGTCGGTGAGTTCCCGATCTTGCTAAAAGGCTGCGACGGCTTTCGCTGTACTTGACGAACTAATGAGCACTTGGAACGGCCCCGACGCCATGGACTTCGCGGCCGTCATGGTCGAGCTTGTGCTGCAGTACCGGGCCCTGATGGAGAGTTACGAGAAAGCGCAGAGCGTACAGGAAGTCGGGCATGAGACCAAACTCGATCGCCTAGAGGCCGCACATCGCTAACTTTTTTTTGAATATCGACGTGGGATTAAACATTCTTTGAGTAAATCAGCGGGCTGCTCAAGTGCATTCCAGTGGTTGCTGTGCAGCGATTCCACATTAACTTATTGCCGATTCAATCTGCACGTCAGAAGTGGGGGGTGAGGCTGTTAATGGTCGACACTCAATTTGAGGTCCGGTTCGGTGGTGACTACGCTGACGGCGACTTCTTCCGCGTTGCCCAACCAATCCCCACGCTTACAACACCACCGACCGCCGCAATGGTCATGTGAGTAGCGAGTACACCGAGTGCCGCAGACGCGTTATCTGACGTCTGGCCGAGTTCACGTGTTGAGTTCCACGCCAATTGAACTTCTTGGAGATAGTATTGCCAAAGCCACGTCTGACGCACAGATCGCCCATTATAGAAATATACAAGCCAAAAAAGTGCCATCGCGAGAAAGACGATGCCAAACCCAATCGTGAACCAAAGCCATAATCGAAGTTTTCGTGGCGAGTGCTTTTGGGTGGCGATTGTCGGAGTTTGGTCGGACATGGTCGCGGTGAACTTTCAGTGTCAAGGCCAGGGAGCGGTGGCGGAAATGGTGCGCCCCTTAAAGATGTTTAATGTCGATCCGGGGCTGGCGGGGCTTCGTTTGACTGCTTAGTCACTCCCATGGCAATGCGACTGGATCTTTTTTGCTGCTCGACCAAAGCGGTGCGTGTTCAATTCACTCTGAAGTTTGTCACGACATTCGCTTTTGTTCAAGTAGAATGAGTAGCAATGGTGTCTAAGATCAAACGGAATGTCCTTTGCGAGAACGGGATTGCATTGAGTATTCGCGATCCTGCCTCATAGATAAAATAGAAGGCGCGCTGATGCAGCTGCTTTTTGCAGATTGTAGTTCGGTTATGGCGCCAGGAACGTGAACGGTTCGCTTGGCTGGAAGTTTGCTGTCTGATCCCCGACGACATCCAGCTTGCCGGCAAGAGTCAATGTCCGCACGCCGGTATTGGACTGGAAGTCAATTTCGTTCAGCTTCACCCATATGGCCCCCGGACTGTTTGTGTCTTCGTAGAAGTAAACAAGATTTTTCTGGTCGGCTGCTGTTCGCCAGATTGTTGAGGAGACGTTGGGGGTTCCCTGCTTGCGAACACCTCGCGGTACACTCACATTTCGCATGACACTAAAGACAGCAGCGACTGCCTCACGTGCATCGGAGGACTGCTGACAGGCATTGATATAATACGAAGCTCTTGCAAAGCGATCAGCAGGCCGGACGGTGCCGGGTAAAATCACGGCTCCGTCTAACTCTTTCCAGTATTCATTGATTGCCAGTTGCTTATCGTAGACTGGCGAGTTCGTCATCACCTGAAAACTTCGGGAATGGTGAATCACTAACTGACCGTTCACATATTCAAAGATCGCCGAATCACCACTGGAGTCGGAAATCGCCATGTGGACAGTCCCTTTCGCGCCATTGGGAGCAGTCACGGGAACGACCCGAAATGCGTCTTTGCTAACTTCTGTGACCGCCTCTGATACTGAAGCGAAGTTGTCCAGCAGATACTGAGCCCAAACAGAAATACAAACTCCCGGTCTCTTGTCATCTGCTGCAGGATACTGTGACTCTGCCAAGTACAATAAATTTGCTACAAACCCTTTTTCGTTCATGCCGTCGGCTGTGCCCCCTTCATAGACTGAGGCCACGACGCTGCCATACTTGCTTGTCCACTGCAGCGACTCTTTGCCCAGGCCGCCATCGCGATTCATACCGCGAGGGAAGACCCACAAATTCGTGTGCATGTCCTCGACCCAGTCCATCGTTCGACCAGTCACTGTCTGCCCTTGTTTACCGAAGTAGACAGCGCGGGTGCAGGCTTCAACATCGCGCAGATTTGAAGTGACCACTGTTGCGATAGTCGCGATCAGCAGGCAACCATACATTGAAAGTCGGCCCGACATGATAGATCTCCTGATTCTCAGATTCTTAGTTTACTCTTCTCAAGAGTGCATGGTGCCACCATGAGATTGCTGTTGATTACCGATGTGTTTTGCAATTGCCTGGCTGAAAAACGTCTGACGAAACAAGGCATAACATTCAAGTTCTATGCGTGCAGACTCAAGCAATTGGCTTCGGCTTTCAGTTACAATTTAACACAATGAACATTCAGATGACAGTCGAAGGAAACAGGTTCATGTACGTGCCAACCACCGTTGAAAAACACTTAACGCTCCTTGATAAAAGCTGTTATATGGACCCAATCAGCCGAGGGACAACGGCAATGGCGATCTTACCTTGAATACCGTTGTGTGGAGTCTCCAGCCGGGTATGGGCGAGCGGGATGTCGGCAAGGGAATAAACGGCGCCAACGTGTGGCCGCAGTTGACCGCGTTGTATTAGCACGCTCAACTCATCGAGCTTGCCGCGGTTTTGTCTTGTAAACACGAAGTGATAACTGGCATTCCTGCCCCAGGCACCGATGAGGTTTTGTGGCTGTGCCGTGTCCACGATCGTCACCACACGGCCTAGTTGCGCGAGCGCGTCGGGGCTGCGTGCTAATGTGTGGCCGCCGATCGTGTCGAAGATCACATCGACACCATGTCCATTCGTTTCCCGGATGATGGCGTCGACGTAATCTTCGTTTTTGTAGTCGATGACCACATCCGCCCCCAATCTTCGCGCGAAGTCAACGTTTGCTTCGCTTACGGTCGTGAACACTTTTGCTCCGATGGCTTTTGCGAGTTGGATCGCGACATGACCGACTCCTCCTGCGCCGCCGTGTACCAAAATGCTTTCTCCGACTCTGAGCGCTGCGCGTGCGATCAATGCTTCCCACACTGTCCCGCCCACCAAGGTCAGGCTTGCTGCCTCAAGATGGCTTAGCGACGGCGGCTTTTTCCCAATAATGTTTTCGGCCGCGACGTGGTATTCTGCATAACTTCCTTGACCGCCAAAAATTTGTGGGGTGTACCAGACTTCGTCTCCTGGAGAGAAGGTTGTCACACCCGGCCCGACTGCTTCGACAACGCCCGAGACGTCGTGTCCTGTAATGGATGGGAGTTGCACCAGATCGGGGTAATCGCCACGTCGGATCTGATAGTCCAACGGATTGATGGAGGTGGCATGGACCTTAACCAGGACCTGTCCTGCCTGCGGTACGGGCTGTGGCATGTCACAAAGTTCAAAAGCTTCCGGGCCGCCAAATGCTTTCAGGACGATCGCTTTCATTACAACCTTCTGCACTGTTGAACAATCGTGGTCGGGGTCGGTGCGGCACAGCACCGGAGCACCGCTTATTTCTATAAGTAAAGGCACACGCTTTATCCTGCATGAGCTTTTTTCGAAGTTGATGGTGGTTTGACATTGAACACATTTAAGGTCGTCGCATGTGTCACCGAAGGTGCCGCTTTGGTTAGTCGACGCGATCAGTTACGCGACAAAATCGATGCTTACTTGCCAGCGGTTGCCAGAAGTTGAAGTTCCCATGCCAATGCGATTCCGCTACCACCGCCATGATCGGTTGGACATGTTTCATCGCCCCCCGTCCTCTCCGCCAATCCGACTCACTCCCTCCGCGCCTTTCGGTGGGAAGTGAACTCTGAGTGAATCTGTTTGCGATACTCATTGTGAACGTGACTTTGAGATTGCAGGCTTGAGCAACGCGTCTTCCTACACATGGGCGTTCCTTCAACTCTCAAACAATGAACACCATCAGTCCCCCATGCTTAGGTTCGCTCGTTGTGGTGCTTGGAGTGATGATCTGCAGCTATCGGAGACGTCGCGGAGGCTTGCGGTCTGGAGGGACTACTGAGACAGCAGAAAGGAAGACAAGCCAACGCTGTTGAAATAGTTTTCTCGCGGCGGACTTCGACTCTTGATTTCCCAGACGCGTTCGATTGTTAACACCTTCCAGCAGGTCGACCAGTAGTTCACATTTTGCGGACGATTGTCCTTTTTTGAGAAAGCCTGCCGACTGCGCAGATAGGACCGCATCATAAAGTGGCTCAAGAGACATCTGTGACCATTTTTCTAATTGGATTCTTAGTTCCGGAGAGATGACTGCTTCCGCACAAACCAAAAGATAGAATGCGGCGTAGTCTTGCGAAGATCCAAATTCTACGTATCGAAGGGCTATTCGTCGTAGCCTGGATAGTTGATTGGTAGTGTTTGCTCCGGCCAGAGTCAAGGCTTCGCGAAATCGACGAATGTCACGTTCGACGACTGCTTCCAATAATGCTGTCTTATGAGCGTAACGTCGGTAGATGGTATGCTTGGAAACGCCCAGATGTTCGGCAAGTTCTTCCATCGAGCTATTTGAAATGCCGTTTTGAGTGAAAAGTTCGCGCGCGGCATCAAGCAGGAGGGCATTGATGATCTTTGTTTCGTTCGCGGTGGGTCGTCCTCTGGATCTGCGCATTATCTTGGGTCACCTGACTGATCTCGTAAAAGCACGGTAACGTTGCTTTATTTCCTGACTGGGTTTATAATACACGGTACTGTGCTTTTATTGTATTCGCAAGGGAATGAGATGTCCAATATCGTATTGACACAAGCAGGCTGGTCCGCACCTGATGGACGAAATGTGTTTTCCAATCTCGATCTGCGCGTTGGGCAAGAGCGAATGGGGCTGGTTGGAAAAAACGGCGTCGGAAAATCGACTCTCTTAAGGTTAATCAGTGGAGAGATCCTACCGACGGCGGGTCGTGTTCAAGTCGATGGACGCGTTGGTATATTACGCCAGGATGTTAGTGCAGGAGGCGAGGAGACAATTGCAGAACTTTTCGGCGTGAAACCAGCCATTGACATCTTACGCCGCGTGGAAGCTGGCGTCGCCAACGAACAAGAATGGGAGGCTGCCGATTGGGAACTCGAACAGCGAGTGAAATTTGCCCTTGATCAAGTCAAGCTTGATCTTCCGCTCGATGCCCGTGTTTGCCAATTATCCGGTGGTGAGTGGACACGGTCATGTCTTGCAGCGGCTTTGTATCATGCACCTGATTTTCTAATTCTTGATGAACCTACAAACCACTTGGATAGAGCCGGACGTGAGGTGGTTCTAGATGTGATCGGCAACTGGAAAGCTGGAGCACTGATTGCAAGTCATGACCGAGAACTGCTTGAACATATGGATTCGATTGTCGAACTGACATCATTAGGGGCAACCCGTTATGGTGGCAACTGGAGTCATTACCACGTGCAAAAGAAGGTGGAGATCGATGCTGTCCATCGTGATCTTTCGTTTGCTGAAAGGCGGTTGTCCGAACTACGAAGAAAATCACAACGAATAGCCGAGCGAAAGCAACGAAAAGATTCGGCTGGTCGCAAGCGTCAGTCGCGTAATGATCTTCCGCGTTTAATGTTGGGCACGCGCAAGAATAATGCACAAGCCAGTCAGGGAAGCAACGCCAGGCTGGCAAAGCGTCAAGAGATTCAAGCCAAGGAAGACATCGTCGAGGCTTATTCACGTGTTGAGCTAGAGGATTCGATGTCTATCCACATTGAGAAGACGGAGTTAAATAATAGCCGCCGCGTTGTCACGTTTGAGAATGTCACGGCAGGATACGAAGGGGATGATCCTGTTATTGACGGGATGTCGTTTTCGATTGTTGGCCCGGAACGTGTGGCCCTGGTAGGCAAGAATGGAAGTGGGAAATCAACGATCATCAAGTTGTTGAAAGAGCAGATTTACCCGATCAATGGTACCATTCATTTGCATGTACCTGCTGTTTTTTTAGATCAGCAAGTCAGTTTCCTTGATCCCAAGCTATCGATTCTCGAAAATTTTCGGCGTTCAAACCCTGACGCGGATGAGCATTTATGCCGTCGTACTCTCGCGAAATTTCTGTTCAAAGGTCATGCCACGTCTCAAATTGCTGGAACTCTGAGTGGTGGGCAAGTGATACGTGCAGCGCTTTCGTGTGTGCTGGGAGGTATTACCCCACCCTCACTCCTTGTTTTGGACGAACCCACGAATCACCTGGATATTGATTCAATTGAAGCAATCGAACACGCACTCAATACTTTTGACGGAGCGTTGCTGGTTGTTTCCCACGACGAGAAGTTTTTGGAAAACATCAACACGACGACAAGAATTGACCTGACTGACCATCAGCTAGTCAGTTGATCGAAATGAGACTTCTGCGGCGTCTATTGTCGAGGGCGATGTTCGAAGAAGGGGATGGACAACAGTAGGGAAAAACGAATAGTTATCAATATTTATCCATTGCGTATTGATAATAAACCGTTTATGTCTTAGCTTATATTGTCAAAGATAGAACCGGCAAGTGCCTTACTTGGACGTCTTTCCTTGGAGGAAACTGGCAATTCTATCTCCTACAGAAACTCTCTGACTGGAACTTTCAGACTGTTAAAAGCTGAACATATCCGTGGTTTTGTAGCATGCGATTGACACTTTTGATCAGTTGCCAGAAAATTTTTGAATGATTACCCACAAAATATGACACTGATATCTTAGAACTTCTGACGTGCGTATGCATGATTGAAGATGATCTCAAAGCAGGCGTTTATAAGGTTGAACTTTGTATGATGAAAACACTCCTTGTTGTTATGGTCAATGTCGCGATCGTTTGTTCGCAGTGTGTGGCAGAAGAACCCCACTACTTCGGGGCAAGTCCCGGGGCATTGTTGCAATCAAAAGCCTTGATTGACTCTGGCGATCAACGTCTTGAACCTTCGCTAACGGCATTGATTGAAAAAGCTGATCGTGCCCTTGAAGTCAAGCCTCCGAGTGTTACAGAAAAAGCAAAAGCAGGCCCCAGCGGTGATAAGCATGACTACTGCAGTCAGGCGCCGTATTTTTGGCCCAATCCCGAATCAACGACCGGCTTGCCTTATATTGCCAAGGATGGTCAGGTGAATCCGGAATCTCGAAAAGGAGGCTCCGATTCTGATCGCCTGGAAAAGATGGGAGAAACCGTTGAAACGTTGGCGCTGGCATACTATTTCACTGGGCGTGAAGACTATGCACGACATGCAGCTTTGTGTTTGCGAGTGTGGTTTCTTGACGCTCAGACTCGCATGAATCCGCACATGAATTTCGCACAGGCAGTGCCGGGTGTGAACGATGGCCGAGGAATTGGCATTATTGAAGCCGGTGGAATTATTGAAGCCGGGGACGCAGCCGGATTGCTCATTGGTTCACAAGCATGGACAAAAGAAGACGATACCCAACTACGAGTATGGCTGGGAGAATTTCTGAACTGGTTATTAACGAGCAAAAATGGTCTTGATGAAGCCAAACAAAAGCAGAACCATGGCACGATGTATGACGTGCGGGCTTCCAGGCTGGCGTTAGCACTGGGGCGACCTGAGATTGCGCGTGAGATTATTGAAGCGGCAAAGCAGAAACGGATCGCAGTTCAAATTGAACCTGATGGGAGTCAGCCATTGGAACTTCGTCGGACCAAGTCGTTCAACTATTCCCGATTGAATCTGAGAGGGTTAGTTTCGCTGGCAACTTTGGGACGGTATGTGGATGTGGATTTATGGAGCTTCAAGACAGACGATGGTCGCAGCATCCGCCAAGCTCTGGAGTTTATGTATCCGTATATCAGTGATGCGAAAAAACCGTGGCCTTATCAGCAGATCATCTCGATCAAACGTGCGGATTTGCTGGGGAGTTATCGTCAAGCAGCGATCGCCTATCAGGAACCACGCTACGAATTGCTTGTCAGATCTTTTCCAAATGCAGAACGTTCAAGAGTCGAGTTATTGCATCCTTGGGAAGTTCCATTAAATGCCGAGATCAAATGGCCTGGGGGTCGTATGGCGATTACCAGCGACGGGAATGCTCATGATCCTGATGATATCGGTGGGACGCCGATGAGTTTGGCGTTGATGTCTGCTGCTGGTTTGGGAAGCAAACTCGTGCATGTCGACTTTGCGAACCATTTTGTTCATCAAGGACATGAAGGAGCCGATTCAAAACCGGAGATGCTCGCGGAGATAACCCTGAGCACACAGGAAGGAGCACGTCGATTTGGGATTGCATCCGAACGAGTGTTCAACTGTCAAACACAATTAGAAGCAGCGACGAGCAATTTCGTGCAGGAGGCTCAGAAATCCAGTGAGCACGACCCGCTATGGTTAATTTGTTCAGGCCCCATGACGACAGCCGATCGCTATTTATCTAAAGTTAAGGAAGTGGCGCCTGAAAAGCTTTCGATGATTCATTGCGTATCACATTCTGCAGCGAATGGACGTCATGACCCGGAACATACATGGGAACAGATGCAGGAGAGGTATCCGGAGGTCGTGTACCATTTGATAAAGAACCAGAATACTGCAGGAGGCGAGCGCGGACTGTGTTCGATGCTGGAGCATTGGGAGTGGCTGAAAACCGCGACCGACGAGAATCTGAGTTGGCTCTACACTCGAAACCGCACTGCGAAGGTCCATGTTGGCAAATTCGATGTTTCGGATGCAGGCATGGTTTACTGGGTCATCTCGGGCGCGGGTAATGAAAAGCCAGGAGTCGATGAATTTCGATCTGTGTTGATTGCCAA
>JBGSVC010000243.1:0-2807 GCA_041753175.1 Planctomycetaceae bacterium | reverse complement strand
TGCTTTCGAATTGATCATAAAAAATCGACAGGCTTATACGCGTCATCAGATTGCACTGGCGTCTTCAAATCCTTCAGAAGTTGCTGTTCTGAGAGATCAAAAAGTTTCTGAACAGGATCTTGTTCTGTGGAAAGCGCGAATCATCAGCAACCACATTTCTGACTTTTCACAAGCGGAACGAAAGCTGATTTTGTGCCATCAGGAAGTTCTTGAAGCCTTGCATACTTACTATTTGCGTAAGCGTTATCAGACGAAATAGCTTCAATGTAGTTCTGTCGGAGCAAATAGGAGTCCAGAATGGGATACACGCAGGCTGCTACCAGCCTGTTGATTCCGGATTTCGATTGCTTCCGGAGTTTGAATTGCTTAAAATCGATCGAAAGTTGTCGATGCGATGCTGGAAATTGTTGAGTCTGCCTCTGACTCTGCGATGAATGTCGACTTCGAATTGAATTACGGCACTCAAAAAACGCCTGATACGGGTGTTTTTCGTTAATTCCAACCCTGATATTAGCCAGCCCGTAGAATCAACGGATTTCTCAGCCTCGTCCCACCTTTACGACCTTCATTGCCCACTCCTTCCTGTATGGCGGCGCATCACCTGTGCTGCAGTGGATTCTCATGATGCTTTCAAGTTGCAAACGATGGCGAACGGCGACGATGTTGACTCAAGGTCTGCAGAAACTGTCTGTTCGTGGCCTGTGCCTTGTGCTGGTGTTGGCATGCCATCATGTTTTGGCTGCGGATGTCAATTACTCAACGCTGTCGAATTTTGTCTCGGAGCAGTGTTCGTCGTGCCATGACGGTCAGAAGCCGGAGGGAAATTTTGATTTGGACGAGGCGTCCATCGATCTTGAGAACCCCGATAGTTTTCGGAACTGGGTCAAAATCTATGATCGGGTGGCAAGTGGAGAAATGCCTCCTGCAGAGATGGGGCCTATCGACAAGACGATCAAGGCGTCTTTTTTGAGCACGACAGCTACGTGGCTCAATGATCATCAGAGTCAACAGCAACTGAAGAATGGTCGCGTGCATCTGCGTCGTCTGACGAATCTGCAACTGGAACGGTCATTGCAGGATTTGCTCCATATCAGCATTCCTTTGGCGTATCGAATGCCTAAAGATATGCGGGCCCACAATTATCCGACCGTGGTTGAAGCACAGCAGATGTCGTTATTTCAGATGGGGCAGCATGTCGGTATTGTGGATTTGGCGCTGGATGATGCGTTCCAGCGCGCGACGGCTGCACCACGTGAGTATGAACATCATTTTTCTGCACAAGAAATGGCGCGACGAAATACGCGATGTCGGGAGCCAGAACTGATTGACGAGCATATCGTGGTCTGGTCATCGCGATTGGAGTTTTACGGACGTATCCCAGCGACTTCGGTGAAAGAGGATGGGTGGTATCGTGTCGAACTTAAGGGAGTCAAGGCCCTGCGTCCCCCCAAAGAGTCAGGTGTGTGGTGTACGGTCAGGTCGGGATTGTGTAATTCCAATGCACCGCTGTTGTCGTGGATTGATTGTTTTGAGGCAACGCAGGAGCCTAAGGACATCACGATGATGGCGTGGATGGAGAAAGGGATGATGTTGGAAACACGTCCTTATGATGTCACGCTGGCGAGAATTCCAACGCCGGGAGGTCAGGTACAAACCGGTGATGGAGAACGATCCGATGCGCCAGGACTGGCGATCAAGAGTGTCGTAATGACGAGGATTGATCCTGATCAGAAGGCAATACGTCGAGCTCTGTTTGACACGATGCCGGTCTTTTGGAATCCAGAGTTGAAGCGTTCGGAAATTAAGAGCGATCAATTTGCACAGGATCTTGAAAAACTATTGCTGCGGTTTGCTGAGCGGGCCTATCGCCGACCGGTCGAGCCTGAGTCACTTCAGCCTTATCATGCGTTGCTCATGGAGGAATATGCTCGCGGCGAATCGGTGATGAATATTTTGAAAATGGGGTATCGGGCGATCTTATGTTCCCCGCGTTTTTTGTATTTTGAAGAGAACCCCGGGTTTCTTGATGATTATGCGCTGGCTTCACGGTTGAGCTATTTTCTGTGGAATTCGATGCCGGACGCTGAGTTATTAAAACTTGCCTCCAAGAATGAGTTGCGAAAACCGAAGGTGTTGAAAGCTCAGGTAGGTCGCATGCTGCAGCATCGCCATGCTGCTGATTTTATTGAACGTTTTGCCGACGAGTGGCTGGAACTCAGTGAGATCGATTTCACGGTACCAGATCCGAAGATGTTTGAAGAGTATGATGTCATTGTCCAGGATTCGATGCTGCAGGAAACGCATCATTATCTTCAAGAAATGCTTGACGAAGACCTGCCCGTCAGTCGACTGGTCGATTCGGATTACACATTTTTGAACTCACGTCTGGCCCGTTATTATGGTATTTCCTCAGTGACAGGCGATCAGATACAAAAAGTGGGATTGCCGAAAGAGTCTCATCGTGGGGGGGTGATCACACATGGTGCGGTCTTGAAGGTCACTGCAAATGGAACAGAGACATCGCCGGTATTGCGAGGCGTATGGATCTGTGATCGAATATTGGGAATTCCGATTCCTCCTCCGCCTCAGAATGTGCCAGCGATTGAGCCAGATATTCGAGGAGTGACGACGATCCGCGAGCTCTTGGAAAAACATCAGGCGGATGCTTCGTGTGCTTCCTGCCATTATAAAATCGATCCGCCGGGCTTTGCGCTTGAGAATTTTGACCCTGCCGGACAGTGGCGTGAACGCTATACGATAGGGCGTGGGGGACGTGCTAAACAGGGGCCGAGTGTCGACGCTGGCCA
>JBGSVC010000242.1:0-3594 GCA_041753175.1 Planctomycetaceae bacterium | reverse complement strand
CGCGAACGCGGCAAACCCTATCGGAAAATCATGGTCGCTGTGATCCGCAAACTGCTGATTATCATGAACACCATGCTGAAAACTAAAACACATTATCAAAACTCCCTCGCCACACTTGACTAGAAACACAGCCGCTCTGTGGTAAATAATTCTTCTCTCCCCTCTTCCTTCCTCTTCTCCTTCCCCCGGGAGGGCGAGGCTCCGCCCGAGCCGCAATGCCCGCGCTTGACCCCCAACCCACACCCTCACCCCCCCAAATCCCTAAGCCCTAATCCCTCCTCTTCCCCTCCTTGTGAGCCGCATCGCCTTTTACCGTTCGATCGACGTCTGGCCACAGGTCAATCTTGATCGTAGAGCAGATCACGTTGCGATGGATCTGAGACATCGCCATCACACACATATCCCAAATGAAACTGATCCATCTTCTCAGCTTGCTCAGGCGTCACTGAACCAGACGGGTCAACGTAAAAATGTCGCGCCCGTGATTCGACGTGGCCATCGACAAATGCCACATTCGCCGAATTGTGATGACGAAACTGAATACATGGAAAATTGTCTTTCGGCCATTCCAGTCCCCAGATCTCCTGAAACAATAACCCCAGGGAATTAAACGACGCATCATATGTCTCCAACACCTGGCCGGCGTCAGCAAAAGCAATCGTTTGAGACGTCGAAGCAATATCCGCAAAGCGAAAGGTCACAGGCTTTCGGTTCACAAACCCCTGCGAATAGTCGCTGCTGTAAGAGATGTTGACTCCCAACCCCAGCGATTTGTAGTTGTAGGCAAATCCCGTTGCAATTTCTCCAAATCGGCGATATTCAATTTGGTCGTCCGACAGATCAGGACATTGAAATGCAGACTTGTTGGTCTCCATGTAAGGAGCCAGAGGGCTGGCAGGAAAATCGACACGCTGTTGGCTTTGTGGCAGGGTGTAATCAATCTCTCCAAACCAGAACCGAGCCTTGCCGGGGCTCCCCGACCAGGGAGGGATGAGTGATGCAATGCGATCAGTATCGTGGATGACATAAGGCATAAAATGCCCAAACGTATCCGCATAGTTGTGGAGTGCCAGTGTCAGTTGCTTGAGATTGTTCTTACAGGTCGTCCTCCTGGCAGCAGCACGGGCCTGCTGGACTGCAGGCAGCAGTAGAGCAATGAGTATGGCGATAATCGCAATCACCACTAATAGCTCAATCAACGTAAAACCCAGCGGAGCTCTTGTCTTGAAACGAGTCATCGATTCATCCTTCAGCACGTCGCGCAGAAGATCCCTGTTGATACTTCAAAGAGCGGGACTTTATTTCTGCACAACATCTTGTCTCAGTCCACTGTGACGCGCAGCGGTTGAAACTTCAGAACCACAGGCAGGTCTTCTGGCTTTCGGATCATCAAGCGTCTCGGCCTTCCAGGATTACAGACGTTTCCGAGCACCATTGAGGCCCGGGCATATCTGCAACCTGTGGCGTGATGTGAGACGTTCTCCCCGATTACAGCGGCGCGACCGCAACGGAATTCCACCGTTTTCCCTATTCTCCCAGGCGGCCACAAGCCACCGGGCACCCATGTCAGATTCTTATCATAGCAACAACACAACCATCGAGAAAGTCAACCCTCCATCACCTGTTCACCTGGTTTGCTGCCCGTTGATTTTTCAACAGGCTATTAGATTGATGAATTGGCTGACGAGCCGTTTCAATCACTCCCGAGAGATTAATGGGATGCAGAATGGTCGGAGAGTATTTTTCGCAGTGCAGAATTAAGTTGAGTCAGTGAGGTGTGAGGAGTATAGGCATGAGGCGAAAAACGCAGGCAGCCCATGCGCACGCTATTCTGGATCTGCCGCTCGAAGAGTTTGTGCTTAACCTCCATCGAAGGTTTGTGTGGAAACTTGACAGGGACAATGCCCGACCAGTGGGCATCCGAACGATCCGCGGTGATGTCGCCGCCGAGTGTCAGGAGAATCTCTACAAGTTCCTGCGTGACTTCGCGAAGAGCATGAGAAATGTTGTCGATGCCGAGATCTTGGAACAAATGAAGTGAGGCGTTCAGCGCCTGAAAGCCAGGCATATTGAACGTGCCACCTTCATAGCGATCAGCGTTGGTTTTGAGAATGAGTTCAGGGGTGTCGAAGGAACCGGACGATTGAATCGAGTTCCAGCCGATGCCGAGCGGTTTGAGCAGATCGAGCAGGTGATGTTTGAGATAGAAGATGCCAGCCCCTTCGGGTCCGAGGAGCCATTTGTGGCCATCAGCGGCGAGAAAGTCGATGTCACAGTCATGGACATTCAGAGGAAACATCCCCAGCCCCTGAATGGCGTCAAGAAAGAACAGGGCGCCGTGCTGATGGGCGATCTCTGCCAGTTGGGCCGGATCGATACGATAGCCTGAAGAAAACGAGACCCAACTGGCGCTGACAATCCGCGTGTGAGAGTCGCAGGCCGCATCAATGTCAGCAGGGTTGAGGCGTCCCTCGTGAACCTTGACCAGACGGACGTCGACATCTCTGGATTTCAGATTCAGCCACGGCAAAAGATTGGAAGCGAACTCATTTTCAGGAAGCACAACATTGTCGCCGGGTTTCCAGGGATAGCCTTCGACGACGAAATTGATGCCTTCAGTCGTGCTGCGCACCAGGGCGATTTCACTCGGCAAAGATCCAAGGAGTTCGGAAGCAGTGAAGCGGAGGTCTTCCAGTTTTTTACGCCAATGGGGCCATTCGATGCACCCTTTGTGAGAGACGTTCGTAGCCCAGGAAATGAGGGCCTCCCGTGTCGGGACGGGAAGTGGAGACACGGCGGCGTGATCAAAGTAGGCCCACTGCGGATCAAGATCCATGTGAGACGCAAGTTGCACGCGAGTCGGGTGAGGCATGATTCAGGTTTCATTCAAAGTGTGACTGAAGAGCGCCTTGATGAAGTTAAGTCTATTCGATCGTGAACAACACAAAACAGTTGTGCCCCATGTTTACCATAAAGCGACGTCGCGGCGAAGAGGTTTTAATCCATGCCTCGTGGATGGTGATCAAAAAATCCGCAAGGAGGTGTGGTGGATTGATGTGTCATCCGAAGGCGCGATGTCCCGGGGCCACCAGGACGTCGCGACTCGACACGTTGTAAATTGATTGAAGTCTCTTTTGTTAAGGGATCACGGGGCCTTGGGAGAGGGTCTCGATTTCTTCTTCGCTGAGGTTCGAGGTGTGTTGTTGAAGGAGGTCTCGGAAGTGGGTTCGTTCGGCGGTGGACATGGAGATGCCGTAGGCTTTTTGTTCGGTTCCGCCGTCGCCGTAGCGTTGGGGGTAGGTGGTGGTCGTATCGGCAAGTTTTTGGCCTTGCGTATCGATGATGACGAGGAAAGAATGTTCATAGCGTTGCGGGCGATATTGTTTGAAGATGACGTTGGCTTTGGGCATACGGCCTTCGAGCCAGACGATTTCAAACTCTTTGGACCAGATGTCGGCGTGCGCGTCAAACCACGATTTCATCGCGCGTGAGTAGCCGGCGTCGTTGGGGAGTTGATAAAGGAGAACCTTTTTTCCGCCAAGTTTCGCTTTGACGATCGCGGTGGCGAATTTGGTTTCCGCAGATTCGTATTTG
>JBGSVC010000241.1:0-5648 GCA_041753175.1 Planctomycetaceae bacterium | reverse complement strand
CAGAAGCTGGATATAAATTTGGTCGATGGCTTGATCTGGACTTTTACCAATTGACTTTTCCAACCCCGCCCGTTCCCATAGTGGAGTCCGTTTGAAATGTTTCCTTTCGAGAGCCTGATGAGAATCAACTTGATTTCGGTTTTCAATCATCCAGGAACGACTCAAAACTTGGCGTTCTTGATATTTCCACCCTTGGAATCATGCAGCCCGTTAAAAAATTCAACGGACTGATACAGCGGATTTTCTACCTGCCCTGCCAGACTTTCCTGCCAGACTTTATAGTGAGCAAACAAATCATGGAGTGCCTTATGCCCCGACTGCTGTTAACCTTGTTGAGCCTCATGTTTTTTCTTCAACAATCCGCTTTTGCAGAAAACTGGCCCCAGTTTCGAGGACCAGAGTTCAACGCCCGCCCGGAAAGCAGCTTCCCAAAAACCTGGGACGAATCGACGAATATCGCCTGGAGCATTCCAAATCCCGGCGAAGGCTGGTCATGCCCGATTGTCTGGAACAATAAACTCTTTCTGACCGCTGCCGTCCTGGTAGAACAGGCAGAAAATCAACCACAGGATCCAGGGGCCCAGGAACAACTGCGACGAGGCGGGAACTCTGTGGATTTAACGTCAGCGAGCTATCGCTGGGAACTGCAATGTCTGAACGCCAGGTCGGGAGCGCTTGATTGGAAAATCGATCTCAAACAAGGGCATCCCCCTCTGGAAAGACATTCTCAGAACACATATGCGACAGAAACACCTGTCACCGATGGCGAATTTGTCTTTGCCTATTTCGGAATGATTGGTCTGTATTGCTGTGACATGGCGGGCAATCTGATCTGGGAAAAAGATCTGGGGAACTATCCCATGCGCGCCGGCTGGGGAACGTCCAGTTCTCCAGTTTTGTATCAAAATCTGCTCATCATTCAGGTTGATAACGAAGAGCAGTCTTTTGTTGTGGCGCTCGATAAACTCACTGGAACAGAACGCTGGCGTGTGCTGCGCGAAGAACCCTCGCAATACTCAAGCCCAATCATCTGGAAAAATTCACTTCGCTCTGAACTGATCGTCGGGGGAACCTTCTGCCGATCTTATGATCCCATGACCGGCGAACTGCTATGGCAGTTGGACATGAAGAAAGGAAGAAGCTGTGCAACTCCTGTCACGCAGGGAGACATTCTTTACGTCGGAAACGAGCTCCGCAATCGAGGGGGCGACGATGATGGTGGTGGATTCCTTTACGCCGTTAAGGCCGGCGGAAAAGGCGAGATTACACCATCAGACGGAAACTCAGACTCGGAATTCATCCTGTGGACCTGTCCCAAATCAGGAATCCAGATGGCTTCCCCCGTGCTCTGCCAGGGGCAGATTTATCTGTTCGAACGTAATGGAGGGATTGTGCATGTGGTCGATCAGAAAACCGGTACGATGACTTATGAAAAGCGAATCCCAGGAGCACGAGCGTTCTGGTCGTCTCCCTGGGTCTCTGGTGAATTTGTTTATGCATTGGACGATACAGGGACAACTCACGTCATAAAAGGCGGGCCAACGTTAGACATCGTCACCACCAACTCACTGTCTGGTCAGTTCTGGTCAACGGCGTCGATCGCGAACAATTCGCTGTATCTTCGGAGCACCGACCGGTTGTACTGCATTTCAGAGGAAAAATAACGCTCCAGCACAATTGCTCTACTGTCTTCCTTCACCTGCATGTCGCCAGCGAATACGATGCACAATCAGGCTGGTTCTTTTTTTGCTGGTAACTTGAGAGCAATTGTGATGGATTTTCTGGGACTTAATGGCAAAACGATCCTCGTGATGGGGGTGGCGAACAAAAAAAGCATCGCATTTCAAACAGCCAGACTGCTTGAAGAAGCCGGCGCAAATGTGATCTACTCTGTTCGTTCTGAACAACGAAAAACCCAGCTCGCGGCGATCGTTGGTCCGTCGCCGATTGTTGTCTGTGATGTCGAACATCAAAGCCAGATCGACACACTCAAACTCGAAGTTCAAAAACTCACTTCGTCACTTCATGGCATCGTCCACTCCATCGCGTTTGCCGACTATTCTGGGGGCTGGCTCCCATTTCATGAGACTCCCAGAGAAGCGTTTTTGCAGGCCATCAATATCTCCTGTTTTTCGCTGATTGCAGTTTCCAATGCTTTTAAGGAGTTACTGGATCCCCAAGAAGGGAGCGTTGTCACGATTTCCATTTCGACCACTCGCATGGCCGCAGAAAACTATGGGTATATGGCACCTGTCAAAGCCGCTCTGGATTCCTCACTTTGTTTTCTGGCTAAATCGTTCAGTAGTTTTTCTTCTATTCGTTTTAACGCCATTTGCCCGGGATTACTCAAGACATCTGCATCAGCGGGGATTCCGGGGTATGTCGATTCCTATCTGCATGCCGAACAAGCGACGCTGCGGAAAAAAGCGATCACAACGCCAGAAGTAGCCAACGCAGTTGCCTTTTTACTTTCCCCGAGAAGTTCCGGAATCAACACTCAGGGAATCGTGATCGATGCCGGCATGAGCACAAACTATTTCGATCAACAGCTTGTGACGCGTTCCTGATCCATTCTCAGGTCTGAAAGCTTTGTTCAGACGCTTCGAACGACAAAACCTTCTTAAAGCCTGCAACTTAACCTATTCTCACTGACTGATCAGATCAGCATGATGGTGACAACGTAGCTGTCTGTTGAAAATCGACTTTGTTGTTCGGTTTTCAACAATCCAATAACGCCTGAAACCGGGGTTAATTGACGATTCTATCCATAGAATCAAGCAGCCCTTTGAAAAAATCAACGGGCTGCTCAAGTAATGAGCTTTGAATTTTCACATTTTCACCAAATTGCGGAGTTGAATCTTCACGCCTGTCCGGGAACAATAGGAGTTGCATCCTGAAGATTATTTCGTTGATCGTTTGCTGAAAGGCCTCCCATGGTGACGCGTTTATTTTTTAGTACGCTGGTCGTTTCTTCTTTGATAATTGGTGGACAAGATGGGTTTGCAAAAGCCCCGATCGCCATTGAGACTGTTGCCACGGTTGAAGAACTCGAAGCTGAGATCACGGCTCAATTAGCAGCCATTGAAGAAATCGTCACGGCAGGTAAATACGAAGAGAAAACCGAAGAAGCCAAGCAGGCTGCTGGCGTCATTGCGGTTCTTTCCCAAGGCCTTGCCGAGCATCCAGATCATGCGAAATCAAAAATCAATGGCCCGGCAGCTCGAGATGCCGCCATGGCAGCGGCTGACAAAAAGGCCGACGCGGAACTGTTTTCGGGCAAACTGGAAGAACTCAAAAAATCGCTGGCAGGGGAAACGTCTGGAGATCATGCTCAAGAGCATCCTTGGAACAAACTGATTCGTATGCACGCCATGATGGAAGAAATCAATGCGAGAAACAGCAAGTTGCGACGTGCGCTGCGACGACCAAAAGGAGAAATGGATGAGCGTCTCCACGCCGTCACCAGCGCGATGCTCACCGTCGCAATGCATGCCGACACTCATGAGGTCAAAGACAAAACCCGCGTCCCCGAATGGGAGCAACTTTGCGTTGATTACCTGACGTCTCTGAATGATCTCTCAAAATCACTGGGGGAAAAAGATGCCGACGGCGCTGCAAAACATTATGAAGCTGCCAATCAGGCCTGTGATAAGTGTCACGAACTTTTTCGAGACGAATAATGATTATTGCCAATTGACAATACTCCCTGATCATGCCAATGCATGATCAGGGAGTTTCTTTTTGCGCCTCATCAATGTTTAGAGGATCAATGTTTAGAGGCATGTCTTCGTTGAGTAAATTAATCACTTCAGGACTTTCGCCGACTCGAAACGTCAGTTCCCGAAATGTCCATTTGCGATCCTTGGTTCTTTGAGCATCAACAAACAGTTTTCCCGAAGCTTTGCTTCCTTCCATCGGGATGACAAAAACTGCGGTGCCGGATTCATCATCCTTCATGTCGATTTTCGCCTGTTCGTTGAGCATTCCCGTTTGAATGGGCTCCCCTAGCAGGTCGACAACGCGCTTGTCAGCACAAGCCAATTCAACGGCTTCTTTGTAGGGTGAGGTGTTTTTAATCGCCTGGATGGCCCCGACATACATGGCCAGCATGCAGCCCCCAAACACGAGTAGCATCGACAAACATCCTGTCGGGAATGCCCATTTCCAATTCCGCTCCAGCCAGCCGTCTTCCATTTGTCTGGCCGAGGACTCGTTATTTGATCCAGGTTGATGATCCATGGTCACTTGACTGCTTTCCTCTCAAATAATTACCAAACCGCTATGACATCATAAAAAACCGACGAGCAAGGCTATCCTTCACCCGTCGGCATTGAAAATGATGACTTTGATTGAGCTTACTTCAGATTGTTATTGGCATATTCGGCAATGATTTTGCCCACAGTTGTCAACAACCCGACTCGAACTTCCATCTGACCTTCAACGATCCCCTCTTTTTGATCTAATGTGATCTCGAAATAGTCGTCGCTATTTTCCAGACCATTAATCAGGTTTTTCCGCAACGTTTCGCGTCCTGCGCCTTTCATTTGAATGTCAGCAGCTTTGATCACAGGTAAAAGGTGTGCGTGATAGTGTAGAAACCGATTTGACGTGACTGGCTCTTTTTGATCCACGACTTTTTGTATGGCAGCTTTCACTCCATCCGGCTTTTCATGGCCGATGGAAAACCAGATTGTCTTCTCATCCAGCCCGATGTAAACGATTGCGGTCTTGCCAAAGAGACTTGAAAACGTGGGAGAGACATCTTTATCGACAATGATTTTATGAAATGTTACTCCTTCAAACGTTTCAACTTCGAGTTCGACTTTGGCATTCTTTTCCAGCTTTGGATATCCCTGGATCATCTCCTTCATTTTCGCGGCACTGGGCAAGGCAAATGCGCCGACGACAGTGAAAAATTCGCCGTTGGACTGGGCATCAAAGAAACCATCGACGACTTTGCCTTCCAGGCCTGCATCCAGCATATCCAGAAATTTGTTTCCCAGATCTTTGGCAGCTTCTTGTTGCTGCTTGTCCCACTTTTTGACGTTGGGGATCTTGTTATTCATCGGTTCGCGGACAGAAGCGTAAAACTCTTTCAAGTGTCGAATTCTTAAGATGTCGAGGTCAAAATTCACGCGCAAACTTGAAGAGGTTTTCGGATCTATCGTTATCGCGGAGAAGCGGCTGGGAGTGTTTGACTGGGCCAGGACGCTTTTTTCAAGATCCGTCTGCGGCAAGGCTTTTAGCGATAACGATCCATTTCCTTTACCGGCAGTTTTATCAGTATTCCAGGTCGCACGCACATATTCAGATTCGACAAAAAATCGTTTCAGTTCCTCAAGTTGATGTTGCGCAGACAGTTTCTTGAGCGTGTATTCTGCCTCACTTTCATCTTTCTTTTTAACAATCCCCGCCAGAAGATTGTCTTCAAGCGTCTGCATACTTTTCGTACGGTTAGCGATTCCATCTTTATCCTGAGGGTCATTTTCAAAGCCCAATAGCAGATCGTTGACTGCCAGCTTTTTCAAATCAACTCCCAGCAATGGATCAAATCCATTGGGGACCAATTCCTTGTTTTCTGCAAACGAGGCATAATTGGCACCAAATCTCAGAAAGCCGACAAACGCCCCCGCCAGCGAGTAAAAATC
>JBGSVC010000240.1:0-8317 GCA_041753175.1 Planctomycetaceae bacterium | reverse complement strand
AAACAGGCAAAAGTCCCGGCTACGACTGTCAGCCAATAGAGAGATAAATTTTGCAGCGGAAGCATGGCAATGATTTCGTCTGCCAGCCCGGTAGTCTGAATGACCTGTCCCAGGCACAGCCCACCTCCCATCAACAGGAGGACTTCCCATGGTAAATGGCGCAGGTCCTGCTGTGAGAGCAAGCCTGTTCCAAAGAGCATGATGCAGGGGAAAAGAGCGATTGTTCCGGTCGATAGTCCGTGGAGATCGACGGTCATCCATCCAGCAGCGGTGAGCATGACGACAATGAAAACAACGAGAGATCTTCTGTTCCAGGGAGCCAGAGATTGAGTCGTCAAAAGAGGCGTGGTGAGTTTGAAACCACGGAAGTACGTCAGCAGGAGAAACCAGGCGAGTGTCACCAGGAGGATTGCGCCGGGCACGCCGATCATCATCCATTCCAGAAATGTGGGTGCCGAGTCGATTTTTTTGAGGTATTCAATCACGATGGCATTGGGAGGAGTACCAATGGGTGTTCCCAATCCGCCGAGGTTGGCAGCGAAAGCAATTCCCAGGAGAAGAATCTTCCGAGTGGATGCTGCTGGAGGGAGATTATTGAAGATCGGAGTGAGCATGGCGATCATCATTGCGCAGGTGGCTGTGTTGCTCACCCACATGGAAAGTATGGCGGTTGACGCCATGAGTGCTGCCAGCAATGAGGGGACGTTTTGCCCGGAGCGAGAGAGGATCATGCGCGCCAGTCGACGGTCGAGTTGTTCTTTTTCCATTCCCGCTGCGAGAACAAAACCTCCAAGAAACAACAGAATCAAGTTGGAAAAGAAAGGTGCCAGAAATACGGTCGGTGTGATCGTGGTGCTGGTCTGAGCCAGGGCGGGTTGAAGCCAGATCAAAGTCATGGCAAGGACAATCAGACTGGTGATAAAGAGGGGAACGAATTCAGTAATCCACGAAATCGCAGCGACCAGCAAAATTGTCAGACCAATTTGAGCATGCTGTGAGAGACCAAGTTTAGAGAAGACGCCGAGGAGACCTGAGAAGACGACGATGAGCAACAGGAGAGCTGTGATCAATTTTGTTGTTGTGACGATTAAGAGTGTTGATTGAGTAGCTTTCGGAAGGCTGATTTCAGGCATATGGAGTCCATTAGGAACGCATTGATCATGACGTTGAAGCGCGTTTGTTTTCAGTCAGATGCAGAGTAGTGACTGGGCATACTCTAACAAAGCAGGTGCCCACGTCTGCATGAATTCCTTGTGAAAAAATGTCACATAGCCAGATGAGATTTTGTTTTGTCGCTTCAGGATGCTGTTAATCAGGAGATTGGCCGGTGTTGACCTTGAAGAAATTGGCAGAACTCAAGATGATGCCATAAGACTTTGCCTCAACCCTGATCGTCATCTCAGCCCGCGACTACGGTCGGCTGTTAACAATAATTGAAATGACTATGGCTGGAACCGAACCCACACCCGAATCATCATCTCAGGATTCGGGAAAATCTCGTCGCTCGCCCGATGGTGCTGCGAAGCGATTGACCTTTGGCACGATTTTTATGCGTGGGTTGGCGATATCTTTGCCAGCAATTTTGACGCTTGTGATTCTGCTTTGGGCGGCCAGTTTGCTCAATGACTATATTATTCAGCCGACGAGCAATGCGGTCAGGTATGTGATCGCGACGGTGATCGACCAATCACGCCCTTTAGATGATCTGGTGACGTTGGACCAGCAGGCACCGATTCCTTACTGTGAGAAAAGTTATCGAGTCACCAAACGCACCCGGGAACTCTATAATCGATTTTTGCAGGGATATCGGGAGATGCGTCCTGAGACGATGATCGAAATTCCCGAGCAAATCCGAACAGACTGGGTCAAAGACAATCTGGAATCGGTTTACGTAGTCATGGGGACTAAAGCGGTTCCCTACTATGACTATGCCCTGGTTGCCAGTCAGACTCCGCTGGCAGAGATGGCTCGTTCGCCTGTGTCCTTATATATGGACGTCGTGACGTTACGTCATTTTAATGGCGTGTTTCATCTCTCTGCAGTTGCGGTGGTGGTGATCATCATTGCCATTTACTTTTTAGGCCGGTTTGTCACGGTTCAAGTGGGGCGTTATATCATCGTGCAGTTTGAATCGACGGTGATTGGTGGACTGCCTTTTGTGAGAAACGTTTATGGGTCTGTCAAGCAGATCACTGATTTCCTGTTTTCCGAGAATCAGCTTGAAGTCCGGCGTGTTGTGGCGTTTGAATACCCGAAAGCGGGGATCTGGTCTGTCGGGTTTGTCACTGGAGATGCGCTGTCTCAAATTTCTCATGCTGCCGGAGAGCCGTGTGTGTGTATTTTGGTGCCGACTTCGCCGATGCCGATGACGGGGTATACGATGTGTGTGCCCAAATCGAAGGTGATCGATCTCAACATAACAATCGAGCAGGCTTTTCAGTTTATTGTTTCGTGTGGTGTCCTTGTTCCCTCAGAGCAACGACTTTCACCTGTGCAGTTGGAATTGTTTGCCAAATCAGGCCGGTTGACAAACAGTGATCAGGATGTGGAAAAAGGTCACGATTACGCTTTGGGAAAAATGCTTGTTGATAAGAATGACGATCCCCAGGTATGACAACAGAACAGATACGAATAGCGACGCGAAGCAGTCCGTTGGCACTCTGGCAGGCAAACTATGTGGCAGAACAGTTGCGAAAGCATCATGTGGGTTTGTCGGTTGAATTAGTGCATGTGAGCACTTCGGGTGACCGCAATACGGTTGACCCGTTGCATAGTTTTGGAGGGATGGGTGCGTTCACAAAGGAAGTACAGTTGGCCGTGCTGGATGGACGTGCGGATGTCGCGGTCCATAGTTTAAAGGATCTTCCGACCGAACCGACGCCTGGATTAACGATCGGATGTGTTCCTCGACGTGCGCCGCAACATGATGTGCTGGTCTTTCCGTCAGGTCGAGAAGATATCATGGATGCCCTGATTGAACTTGGCAATCGCCTGGCGACTTGCTCGCCTGAAATGAGAGCCAAGGTTGCTCAGGAGGGTTTGGCGAATCCACTGGTTCATCTCAAGCAGGAAGCGGTGGTGGGGACGGGCAGTATTCGCCGACGAGCACAGCTTTTGCATCATCGACCCGATTTAACGATGCGTGACCTGCGTGGAAATATTGATACACGTCTGGAAAAGCTGGAAACGGGAGATTACGACGCGATCGTTTTGGCGTTTGCCGGGCTGGATCGTCTCGAACGGGAAGTGTTGGCCTTGCCGCTCCATTGGCCGATGATGTTTCCTGCAGTCGGACAGGGGGCCTTAGGGCTCGAAATACGAGAAGGGGACGATGTAACAGTGCAGCGATTGGCTCCGTTCAATGACGACCTAACATTTTTGACGACTTCAGCCGAGCGATCGCTGTTGAGAAGTCTCAGAGCGGGGTGCCATGCGCCGGTGGGCGTTCATTCAAACATCGCCGCGAATTCTTTCAGGATGGAGGCTGTTGTTCTAAGTTCTGATGGCAGGCAACAGATAACGTTTGAAAAGTCTGTTGAATTGACGGATCACTCACCTGCAACATTCGAGTTGGCTGAATCGCTAGGTCAGTTCGTCGCTGAGAATTTGTTATCTCAAGGGGCTGAGAGACTCATTCGTATGGAAACAGCTTAAAAAGCCAGCCCGAGTTGATCCGCAACACTCATCGGGTCGTTTTAATAAGCATGAGCACACCGCACGAATCGGCTGAAAAGCCTATGCAGTTTTTCTATCTTGAAAATGCCTTATACAAAAGTTGCGCTTATGTGCTATGCAGTTTACCAGTTATCATCTTGGCGAATTATGTTACGATTGTCGTTGTGCAACAGCGAGAAATCACAGTATTTCTTGGGATGACGACCATAATTGCTGTTCTCGGGCTGTACGTAGCTCAGTTTTTATGGCCTCGCTACCGGATCTGCCAGCGCGGCTTGTCGCAAAGAAATTTTCTTCCGGTCTGGGATGTATGGACCTGGGAGGATGTTGCCAGCGGGCAACTCAGTTATCAATTTGAGACATTGACGAATCCCTCGCGTCCCTGGTATTGCCGAAAACTATATTTGTTATTGGAAAACGACGACCGACAGACGGTGATGTCACAACTCATGAGCAGATATCGACCGCCGCTGCGTCCTCTCATGAACCCGCTGACGTTTCAGATTAAGGGGCTGAAATCCAAAACGATCACCCTGTCTGATGACGGGCTTACCATTTTGAAGCATGGACGAACAACCCACTACGCCTGGATGGACGTGATTCGAATCGAACTCTGGAATCCAGACGAATACTCAGAAGGATTTTTGAATGGTATATTTGTCCTTGCCGATCAAACGATTCGATTAAGAAATGGTTACGATGACGCCGGTAATATTGAGCCCGGAATTGATATTGATCTCAGGAGATACCTGGATTCACATCAGATTTCATGGGTGAATGCTGAGCGAAGTTAGCCACTGTGGGATATGCGAAAATTATTCTCAATCTTGCAAATGAGACCATCAGGGAGCATGTTCATTGTCAGTCTTGAAACGTTGGCCGTTACATGTTGGATTGCTCCTGAAGGACCCTATTGAAATGCATGGGATTTGAATTTGCTTTTGAATGCGTCTGCTGGATGGCTCATTTTTTCTGTTTTCAATAAATGTCGTTGAAATCTGCAACGACAAAAACAATCGACTTTGCAACAAGACGGATGCACACACGAGCAAGTCCAAAAATAAACCGGAGTTGATGAAAGCAGGATATCCGCTTTTATTGAATCAAAAATACCTCTTTTGCTCGTGGCGAAGAAAGCGTATTTCTATTAAATTAAGTACTGGAACTGTCACGATTTTCTGAAAACAATTTTCACGATTTTGTTAGACTTGAAGGAACTCCCATGAGTATGGTCATCACCGGCGTCACCGCCAGACAAATCCTCGACAGCCGCGGCAACCCAACGGTTGAAGTCGATATCGAGCTGGAAGATGGCACAATTGGACGCGCTGCAGTACCAAGTGGTGCGTCAACTGGAACGCATGAAGCCTGTGAATTGCGCGATGGCGATAAATCGGTCTACATGGGCAAGAGCGTGCAGAAGGCCGTTGAGAATGTTAACGATGAGCTTTCTGATGTGTTGTATGATATGGACGTGACTGATCAAGTCGGGATTGATCGGGCAATGATTCAATGCGATGGCACAGAAAATAAGTCTCGTATCGGTGCTAACGCTATTCTTGCCTGCTCGTTGGCCTGTGCTCATGCTGCGGCTCGGATTACCTATCTACCACTATTCCGATATGTTGGTGGTGTGGCAGCCAATCGCTTGCCGGTTCCGATGATGAACATCATCAATGGTGGTGCTCACGCCAACAACGGCATCGACATGCAGGAGTTCATGATCATGCCCATCGGTTTTGACTCGTTCAGCACGGCGCTGCGAGCAGGGGTGGAAGTTTTTCACAACCTGAAAAAAGTGCTTTCTGACAAAGGGATGAGCACTGCGGTTGGAGACGAAGGGGGATTCGCTCCTGATTTGAAGTCGACTGAAGAAGCTCTCGACGTCTGCCTGACTGCCATTGAAAAAGCAGGTTACAAACCCGGCGAACAGATCAAGCTGGCTTTAGACTGTGCATCTACGGAATACTTTGACGCCAAGTCAAAAGTTTACACATTGGAAGGCAAGAAATATTCGCCAGGCGAGATGGTTGAAAAACTGGCCAGCCTGGTGGCGAAATATCCCATCTGCTCGATTGAAGATGGCTGTAGCGAAGACGATTGGGAAGGCTGGAAAGCAATCACCGATGCCATCGAGGATAAGTGTCAGCTTGTCGGCGATGATTTGTTTGTGACGAATCCCAAGCGTTTGAAAAAGGGAATTGATGAAGGGATTGCCAACAGTATTCTCGTCAAAGTCAATCAGATCGGCTCATTGACCGAAACGATTGAAGCCGTCAACATGGCTTATCGCAACAAATATACAGCCGTTATGAGTCACCGATCAGGAGAAACAGAAGACACGACAATTGCGGATCTGGCTGTGGCGCTGGGGACTGGTCAGATCAAGACTGGTTCAGCCAGCCGAACGGATCGCATTGCCAAATATAATCAACTCCTTCGAATCGAAGAGATTCTTGGTGACGATGCTGTTTACGGTGGTACGATCAGGTAATTCTTGTTGTGACGTGCTCGCAATTGAATGTCACCATGTCGCCGGAGTTGTTGATGACTCCGGCTTTTTTTGTCTCCAGCAGGACGCCAGGGCAATAAAAAAGTCGAGGCGAATCTTTCGATTCACCTCGACTTCGCGAGACATCGTATCATCGCCGGGAGATGGCACCCGTCAGTAGGTGCTGCTGTCGGATTTTAAGGTCAATCGGCAGCCTCCCAACTTCCATTATTGAGTACAAGTATCGCCACATGGTGCTGAGCACGTTGGAGCCGAGCAACCTGGGTCAGCGATTTGGCAGCATGGGTCAACAGGGACCTTGACGCAGACCGTGCGAGGAACGCATCGCGTTTGCATGCAGGGGACTTGTCGACAGACTTGTCGAGTGCGGGTTTGCATGTGTGTTTCACAGACTGTTTTGCAGGTCGTGAAGGGAACCATACGTGTGCGGCATTCTTTGGTCATCGTGCAAGTCGTGTAAGGAATTTGACGACGAACTGTTTCACAGGTGTAGCTACAGGTGGTGTAGGGAACCTGACGAGTGACGCAGCGTTTGGTCATCGTGCAAGTGGTATAAGGGACTTGGCGAGTTCTGCATTCGCTCACCATACGACACGTTGTATAAGGAACACGACATGTGCAGCATTGTTTGACCATGGTGCAAGTGGTGTAGGGGACGCTCTTGGTGTAGGTGTAAGGAATGCTTTCGCAGGTTGTGTAAGGGACGGTCATTTTGCAAACTTGAGGCACCATTTTTGTGCAGCAGATTTTGCGAGTCGTTTTTTGTGGGCACCAAACCTGACGGCAGACATAGTGGCCGGGACATTGAACCTTTTCCATACGGCAGCAGTTTTGCTGACAGTTATTCTGGCAAGGATCTTCACAGCAGCTATCTTGACCGCAACCTGGATCAACAGGATCGCGGACAACGCGAGTGACGATTGGACCTGGAACATAGTCTTTGACAGTTTTCCAGTAGCCGCAATCGACTGTTTCATAACGAACGTCGGTGACGGGTTTGCAAACGGTATAGCAGACTTCTTTGTAACAAGTTTTGGTGTTCGTTTTGTAACCGGTGCAGCAAATCTGTTTGTAGCAGGTGTTGTAAACAGGTTTGCAGGTTGTGTAGCAAACGTCTTTATAACAGGTGTTGTAGATCGGACGATTGACGGTGTAGCAGACATTGCGATAGCAGGTATTGTAAACAGGCTGCATCACCGTGCTGCAAACCGTGCGGTAGCAGGTCTTGTAGACGGGGCGACGGACCTGTTCACACACTTCACGATAGCATGTTTTGTAACATGGTTTGCAGACCGTGTAGTTTTCGGGACGGTAGCATGTTTGTGTGATCACTTTTTGGCAAGTGACGGGAACTTGTTCACAGATGGTGTCGTAGACGGTCTTGTGGGTGCAGTATTGCTCTGTTTCCCAAATTGTTTTTTTGACGATTTTGTAGCAGCCATGGTCTCCACTGACCGCCTGACAGTAGTCACCGGAGGTTGCACAGTGTTGACTGGGGCAGCATGAATAACTGGCGGCTCCACAGTAACCGGCCTGTGCCTGCTGTTGTTGGCCCATCATCAGGCTCATCACAGCAAAAGCAAAAATAGTAAGGCTTCGTTTCATTTCACGTCTCGCTTATGAAATATTGAGGGGAACGATGTCTGAACTGACACCTGTTCCTTCGTCTTCCCTGACCCTGTTTCTTCAACTGCCCTAAAAGCCTTTTTGCTTAACCCTGATTTCTTATCCTGGGTCTTTTGCGTATTCGGAACGACCGCTACAACTCTCAGGGTAAGAGAGATGGGAGGCGTTCCTATTTGAACACGTTTCTAAGCATGAGCTGGGGCCATCAATGACGGAACCCTTGGCGCAGATCAGCCAGGGGTGACACGTCAGATTTGTTATCGACGTCATAATCGTGATAACTCAGCCGAACCGATGATTCACGAATTGCAGCGAATGAAAAAAAGAGTATGTCCGTTAAGACAAGAAGACTTTTCCTGGCAAGACTTTTGGTTACGATCGTTATTGGTGGAAGAATTACTACGGAGAGAATAACCGTTAAAGTTTGACTCTCTTTCCAGGAGTTTCAGTGTTCCTGGTCCAAGTTTCGGAAGGAAATGCTAATGATCAGGAGTGAGGGAATGC